>CAZOOS010000022.1:0-24765 GCA_964581475.1 uncultured Hyphomicrobium sp. | reverse complement strand
CAGCGTCTTGACGATCGGAATGCCGCCGGCGACCGACGCCTCGAAGGCGAGCGCGACGCAGTTTTCCTCGGCGAGCCTGGCGAGGCCGAGGCCATGCGCGGCGAGCAGCGCCTTATTGGCGGTGACGACGGATTTGCCGCTGGCGAGCGCGGTCTCGACGCTGGCGCGCGCGGCGCCTGAAGCCCCGCCGATGAGTTCGACGAACAGATCGATCGACGGCGAGGCCGCGAGCGCGACCGGGTCGGCGAAAAACTCGACCCCCGACAGATCGGCGTTGCGCTCCTTGTCCGGGTCGCGCGCGGAAACCCCGGCGACCACGATGTTTCGCCCGGTGCGCGCGGTCAGCGCCTCCGCCTGCCGGCGCAGCAGCCGCGCCACCGCCGCGCCGACCGTGCCGAGCCCGGCGATGCCGACGCGCAATGTCTCCGACATGTCGATCTTTCCGAAGGATACGCCAAAACCGCGCCGGGTAGCGCCCAGCGCTTGCGCCTTGTGCCCGATTCCGGGGGAGGGATCAAGGAAGCAAAACACTTGTTTTCGGGGCGCTTGCCTGTAGGTTTATCTTGTGCGGAGCAGGTCCGAGGACGTTGCGGTTGCACGAAGGCTCAAGAGCAAGAAGCTCACGATCGACGAAGAGGAGGAGGATCGAACATGAAGAACTTCCTGAAATTTCGAGGCGCGTTGCGCGGCGCCTGTCTCATGGCGGCGATGGCCCCCGCGGCGGCTTTCGCCGGCGACCGGGTCGGCGTCCTCGAGTGCAACCTTTCGGGCAGCGCCCCTTCGATCCTGGTCGAAAACCAGGCGCTCGATTGCGTCTACGAGGACGACGCCGAAGGCGCCATGCCGGCGCACTACGTCGGCGCGCTGACCAAGGTGGGCGCGAATATCAGCGTCAATGGTCTTGGCATATTGGTCTGGGGCGTGGTCGCCGGGACGAACCATATCGGCCCGGGCGCCCTGGCCGGCGTCTATGACGGGCCGGGCGCCTCCCTCAAGCTCGGCGTCGGCGGCGGCGGGGCGATCCTCGTCGGCGGCTCCGACAATACGTTTTCGCTCCAGCCGTTCAGCGTCCACGGGGGGACAGGACTTGGCGTCACCGCCGGCATCGAAAGAATGACCCTGGTCTATGCGCCGGACAGGCCGGTGCCGCCCTTGAGGCACAAGCATCGGCGTCATCGCTGAAGTCGACCGGTCCCCGAACTAAATTTGGGCCGGCGAGGCGAAGGCGAGCAGCCGGTCGGACGGGAAATCGTATAGCCTCGCGCTCTCGCGCCAGTCGGGCGCGCAGAGAGCGAGGGCTTTCGCGGCGAATTCGTCCGGCGTGCGCAGGGTCATCGGGTCTTCGCCCGGCATGGCGAGGGCTCTCATGCGCGTGCGCAGCGGACCCGGGTTCGCGAGCATCACCGTGATGTTCGTGGTGTTGGCCGTCTCCGCCGCATAGGTTCGCGCGAGCGCCTCCAGCGCCGCCTTGGACACGGCGTAGGGGCCCCAATAGGGCTTCATCGCGGCGCGATGCGCGACGGCGGAGGTGATGAACACCACGCGTCCGGCGCTGGAGGCGCGCAGCAGCGGATCGAGCGAGCGAATGAGCCGCCAATTGGCGGTGACATTGATCGCCATGACCTTGTTCCAATCCTTCGGATCGACATGGGCGAGCGGCGAGAGCGGGCCGAGGATTCCGGCATTGCCAATGAAAATATCGAGCCTGCCCCAACGCTCGAACAGGCCCGCGCCGAGCCGGTCGAGCGAGTCGTGATCGGAAAGATCGGCGGGAACGAGCGTCGCCGCGCCGCCGAACGCCTTGATTTCGTCGTCGAGTTCCTCGAGCGCGCCCTGGGTGCGGGCGAGCGCCACGACATGCGCTCCGCCGCGCGCCAGCGCCAGCGCCATGGCGCGGCCAATGCCGCGCGAGGCGCCGGTGACGAGGGCGATGCGGGAGGAAAGGGGGAGGGTCATGGGCGGTCCATCGAATAAGTCGCGGGAAGGCCAAGCGATGGCGTTAAGGCTAAGCGTCCGTGGGAAAACAGGCGCGCCGATCGCGTGACGCGTTCCTCACTTCGCCCCGCCCGCGCGGAGACGGAGCGCGCGTTTGAACGATACGCATATTTCTGCACGAACCCTATGAACCGATCAAGCCAGCCGGCGGCGAGGCAGGCTCCCCGACAAGAGGCGTTCGATCGGCCGCTGAACGCCAAGCGATTGCGGCGCCGGCATTCGCTCCGACAATCGGAAGCAGTTGGCGACCGCTTTTACGGCCTTCGGATCCCTGGAAAACGCCGCCGTCTTGCTTGCGGGAAACTTGTAAGGGCCGATTGCTCGTTTTTCCCGAACAATATTACCGATAAATCATGCAGACAGAGCAATGACGATAAATTTATATGCCAATGGATCGACTCCTTAGCGCAAAGCGCCACGCCCCGCATGGGAGAGGAAGCGACCGTCTAACGCACCAAGACGGTTCTCAACAATCATGGGCCGTCATTTTACGAGGCGACGCCGCGGATCGAAAGCGCCGGCAAGGCGCGCGCACGCTCGTCACAGGAGGACTCGTCGATGAGGAAACCGCTGAATTCCGTCTCCTTGCTCGCCGTCTTGCTCGCGGCCCCCTTGGCCGCCGTCACGACGGCGAATGCCGAGGACAAACTCGAAACGCTCGCCAAGAGCGAAGACAATTGGGTGATGCAAGGCAAGAATTATAGCTCGAACCATTACAGCACACTGACGCAGGTCAACGCCGACAACGTCAAGAATCTCAAGGTCGCTTGGTCCTTTTCGACAGGACTGTTGAACGGCCACGAGGGATCGCCCCTGGTCGTCGATGGCAAGATGTATGTTCACACCTCTTTCCCCAACAACACGTTCGCGCTCAGCCTCGACGATCCGACGCGCATCCTCTGGCAGGACAAGCCCAAGCAGAACGCCGCCGCGCGCGCGGTCGCCTGCTGCGATCTCGTCAATCGCGGCCTCGCCTATTGGCCCGGCGACGGCAAGACGCCTCCGCTCATCATCAACAATCAGCTCGACGGCCATGTCGTCGCGTTGAATGCCGAGACGGGCGAGGAATTCTGGAAGCTCGAGAACTCCGACATCAAGGTCGGCTCGACGCTCACCATCGCTCCCTACGTCGTCAAGGATCTGGTGATCGTCGGCTCGTCGGGCGCTGAGCTCGGCGTGCGCGGCTACACCACCGCCTACGACGTGAAGACGGGCGAGCAGAAGTGGCGCAAGTACGCCACCGGTCCCGATGAGGAAGTCGGCATCGGCGACAACTTCAACAAGGCCAACCCGCACTACGGCCAGAAGGGTCTCGGCACCGCGACCTGGGAAGGTGACGCTTGGCGTATCGGTGGCGGCACCAACTGGGGTTGGTATGCCTACGATCCGGAAGAGAACCTGATCTACTACGGTTCGGGCAACCCCTCGCCGTGGAACGAGACGATGCGCCCGGGCGACAACAAGTGGACCATGACCATCATGGGCCGCGACGCCGACACGGGTGAGCTTCGCTTCGGCTACCAGAAGACGCCCCACGACGAGTGGGACTACGCCGGCGTCAACGTCATGATGCTCTCGCAGCAGAAGGACAAGGCGGGCAAGATGCGCAAGCTTCTTACCCATCCTGATCGCAACGGCATCGTCTACACGCTCGACCGCACCAACGGCGATCTCGTCTCTGCCGACAAGATCGACGACACGGTGAACGTTTGGACGCACGTCGACCTGAAGACTGGCATCCCCGTCCGCAATCCTGAGTACGGCACGCGTATGGACCACAAGGCGACCAACGTGTGCCCGTCGGCCATGGGCTACCATGACCAGGCCCACGACTCCTACGACCCGACTCGCCAGCTCTTCTACATGGCGATCAACCACATCTGCATGGATTGGGAACCATTCATGCTGCCGTATCGTGCCGGTCAGTTCTTCGTCGGGGCGACACTGTGGATGTATCCGGGCCCGAAGGGCGACCGTCAGAACTACCTCGGCCTGGGTCAGGTCAAGGCCTACAACGCCATCACTGGCAAGTATAAGTGGGAAGTGATGGAGCGCTTTGCCGCTTGGGGTGGCACGCTGGCGACCGCCGGAGACCTGGTCTTCTACGGAACGCTGGACGGCTACATCAAGGCTCGCGACAGCGACACCGGCAAGCTGCTGTGGAAGTTCAAGATGCCGTCGGGCGCCATTGGCTACCCGATGACCTACACCCACAAGGGCACGCAGTACATCGCCATCTACTACGGCGTTGGCGGCTGGCCTGCGGTTGGTCTGGTGTTCGACTTGAACGACCCGACTGCCGGTCTCGGTGCGGTTGGCGCCTTCAAGAACCTTGCCAACTGGACGCAGATGGGTGGCGGCATGCTGGTCTTCTCGCTCGATGGCAAGGGACCGTACGACGACGTGATGCTCGACGAGTATCCGCCGGAGTTGCCGAAGCTCTGATCTAGAGACGTTCGTTCCCGCCAGGCCGTCATGCGGCCTGGCGGGGGCAACGCCTCCAGCGACCGATCCGTCCACTCCTCCAACGGAAACGTGCTGCTTCCTGCAATGCCGCCCTGGCGGCGAGCGGGCCAGCTTCAGGGACTCAAAGCGTAAAATGAGCAAGCCATTCACATCCAATCACCGGTCGGGGCTGCTGCTCTCGACTGCCGTCATCATCGCCGCCCTCGCCAGCCCGAGCTGGGCCGCGGAGAAGGCCGCCGAGCCTGCCGATCCTTCGGTTCTGCGCATCTGCGCGTCCGAGGTCGAGCAACCCTATTCGAGCCGCAACGGCGAAGGCTTCGAGAACAAGATCGCCAAGGTGCTGGCCACGGCCATGGACCGCAAGGCGAAGTTCGTGTGGACCGACAAGCCGGCGATCTACCTCGTCCGCGATCAGCTCGACAAGAAGAACTGCGACGTCGTCATCGGTCTCGATACCGGCGATGAGCGCGTGCTGACGTCGAAGCCGTACTATCGCGCGCCGTACGTCTTCGTCCTGCGCGCCGACTCCAAGCTCGACATCACCAGCTGGGACAGCGCGGACCTGAAGAAGGCCGAGCGCATCGGCATGGCGCAGGATAGCCCGGCGCAGGTGATGCTGGAGAAGCTCGGGCTGTTCAATCGCAACTTCAACTACATGAAGTCGCTGATCGGCTTCAAGAGCAAGCGCAACCAGTACGTGCGCGTGCCGCCTGAGCGCCTCGTTGGCGACGTCGCCGACGGCAAGGCGGACGTTGCAGTCGGCTTTGCGCCGGAAGTGGCACGCTACGCCAAGGCGCGCGGTGAGGAGCTGAAGCTGGTGGTCATTCCCGACAACGCCACGCGCGCCGACGGGCAGCACCTGCCGTTCCACTTCGACCAGTCGTTCGCCGTCCGCAAGGACGACGCGCAACTGCTCGCCGATATCAATACCGCGCTGGAGAAGGTGCGGTCGCAAATCGAGAGCATCCTGAAGGACGAGGGCATTCCTCTGGACGAACTCGCTAAGACCCCAGAGGGACGTCAAGGATGATGAAGTTGACGAAGTGGATGCTGGCGGGCGTGGCCGTTGCACTTATCCCGCTCGCTGCGGTGGCGCTTGAGCCGTTTCGGCATACGATTACTGGCGAAACGCTCGATCTCGAGACGGCTCCCAAGGAAGGTCGTGACATCGAGGCGGTGAAGCAATTTCTCCAGACCGGCGTCAATCCATTCAACGAGATGAAAGAGTGTCTGCCGCGCGGCGAGTACATCTACCTGTCCTCGTGCTCGGGCTGTCACGGCCACGTTGCGGAAGGCAAAGTCGGCCCCGGCCTCAACGACAACTATTGGACCTATCCCAAGAACAAGACCGACAAGGGCCTGTTCGAGACGATCTTCGGCGGCGGGCAGGGGATGATGGGACCGCACAACGACCTGCAGCTCAACGAGCTGCTGCTGGCGATGGCGTGGATCCGTCACCTCTACACCGGCCCCGTCGAGGGTGCGAAGTGGCTGACCAAGGAGCAGAAGGCGGACTACACGCCCTACAAGCTCCCCGAAGGTAGTGACCACGGAACAATCGATCAGGCCAAAGCAGCGCCGGACGACAAGTGTGGTCCGATGGCGAAGTGACGAAATGTTCGCTTCCGGAGGGGCGCGAGCAAAGAAGGCGGGCATACCGCCGCATTAAGAAGTGAATGAAGCCAGGAGGAAATGAGTCATGAAGAAGTTTCTATTCATCGGCACGGCCGCCGCCGCGGCCCTCATCGCCGCCACGTCTGCCTTTGCCTACGACGGCACCAAGTGCAAAGCGCCCGGCAACTGCTGGGAGCCGAAGCCCGGCTTCCCGGAACAGGTCGCCGGCTCGAAGTACGACCCCAAGCACGATCCGGCCGAGCTGGCCAAGGGTGCCAACTCGATCAAGGAGATGGAGGCACGCAACGCCAAGCGTTCGGCGAACTTCATCAAGACCGGCAAGTGGGTCTACGACGTCGACGAGATCACCGAGTAAGCAGCAGCGGAACCTCGGAGCAGTGCCACGCTAGAACTGCTTACTGCCGAGGAACCGGGGTGCGGCTGCCGCCGCACCCCACCCTGTTTATCGTCATATCGTCGTCGTTAGCGGCCTAAGCACGTCTGGCTGCCTCGCACAGGAGTGCCCCCTTGTCCCGTGAAGGCGTGCAGGCGGTCAGGGATTTCAACGCGATCGATCTCACGGCCTGGCGCCAGCGCGCCAGCGAGTTCGAAAGCGAGCTGGCCAAGGTCGTCATCGGACAGCGGCGCGTCATTCGCCTGCTGACCATCGCTATTTTTGCGCGCGGGCACGTGCTGCTCGAGGGCGACGTCGGCGTCGGCAAGACGACGCTGCTGCGCGCCGCGGCGCGCGGTCTCGGTGGTGCATACGAGCGTGTCGAAGGCACCATCGACCTCATGCCCGCCGACATGATCTATCACACCTACATCGGCGAGGACGGACGCCCGCGCGTCGAGCCCGGCCCTGTCATCCGCTACGGCGGCGACCTCACCGTCTTCTTCTTCAACGAGATCAACCGGGCGCGCCCGCAGGTGCACTCGCTGCTCCTGCGCCTGATGGCCGAGCGCTCGATCAGCGCCTTCAACCGGGAATACCACTTCCCCTATCTCTTGGTCTTCGCCGACCGCAATCGCATCGAGCGCGAGGAGACGTTCGAGCTGCCCGCCGCGGCGCGCGACCGCTTCCTCATGGAAATCGGCATCGCGACGCCGGCCGAGGCTGAGATTCGCCGGGCACTTGCCTTCGATCCGCGCTTTCACGATGCAGACAAGCTGATCGCCGCCGTGCCGGAGTCGCTGCTCGATCATCGCGAGCTGCCGGCGGTGGCCATCGCCATCCAGAACGCCATCGAGACAAGCCCGGATCTGGAGCGCTATACGCTCGACCTCTGGCAGGCGATCCGCGATCCCGCGGCGGCCGGCATCGACATCCACGGCGTCGACATGCAGCGGCTCGTCAGTGGCGGCGCCAGCCCGCGCGGCATGAGCTTTCTGTTGCGCGCGGCGCGTGTCGCCGCCTGGCTCGACAAGCGCAGCATGGTCGTGCCGGAGGATCTGCGCGCCATTTTCTTCGAGACCATGGCGCACCGCATCTTCTTCGATCCCATTTACGAGCTGCGCCGCGAGCCGATCGTTCGCCAACTTTGCAGCCAGCTATTCGAGCGCGTGCCCGCGCCATGAGCAACGACCCGCCGGCAGATATTCCTTACCGCCTGCCGTGGCGAAGCTCGGACGTTCGCATCGGCGCGCATCGCAGCAAGCTGGAGGGGTCGGGCGGCTACTTCCGCGATTTCGTGCCGCTACTGCGCAGCCCGGATCCGCGGCGCATTGATTTGCGGGTCAGCGCCCGTGATCCGTTCGAGGGACTGCACGTGCGCCGCTTCGAGCAAAAGGCGGCCGTGACCGTCTACGCTCTCATCGATGTCTCGGCGTCCATGGGTTTTCGCGGCGACGCCGACAAGATATCGCTTGCCACCGAGCTCTGCTCGGCGCTTGCGGCCGCGGTCCGGCGCGCCGGCGATGCCTTCGGGTTGATCGGCTGCGATGCCATCGTGCGGCCGGACCTCATGTTCCTCGCCACCCGCGCGCGCGGCGCCGAGGTGGAGATGCTCCGGCGGCTGCGGACGTTTGCGCCGGCAGGCCGCGGAAGCCGTGGCCTCGTCGACGCCGCGGCGCTGATTTCCGGGCGGCGCAAGGTCGTGTTTCTCGTGTCCGATTTCTACATGCCGAACGCCGATATCGAGGCGGTGTTCTCGGCGCTTTCACATCACGACATCATTCCCATCATCCTCTCGGACAGTGTCGAGATGGAGAAGCTACCTCGGTGGGGGATACTCTCCCTTGCCGATTTAGAGGTCGGCCGGCGGCGTCTCGTCGTCATGCGTCCGCGACTGCGGGAGGCATGGCAAAGGAGGAGCGGGCGCCGTCGCGCCGAGCTAAATGCGATCGCCGCGCGTTTCGGGCGCCAGCCCTTTGAAATCCGCGACCGCATCGACTGGGACCGGCTGAGCGCCCACCTCGTCGGGGGCAACGCATGACGCGGATGCTCATGGCGCTGGCGACGGTCTGCCTATTTGCGGTGGGCGGTGCACTAGCGTCGAGTCCAAAGCTGAGCATCGGAGAGACGCGTCCCTTCGGATATTTCATCGGTGACACAATCCACCGCGAGCTCGTCTTGGGCGTCGGCCCCGGCGAGACCCTAGACATGGCATCGCTGCCGCGGCCGGGGCCTCTCAACTACTGGCTCGAGCTGAGTGCTGCCGACCTGACGACGGGCAGCGAGGGCGACGACACGCTTTATCGCCTGGCGCTGACCTACCAGACGTTCTACGCGCCCCTCGATCCGCGCCGGCTCTCGATCCCGGCATTCAAGATGAAGCTGAGCGGGGCGCAGGGGGCCGAGATCACCGTCCCCGAGTTCAGCTTCCTGATGTCGCCCATCCGGCAACTGTTCACGGACAAGGGGCAATCATCGGACAGCGCGGTCGCGTTGCGTCCCGATCGGCTGGCGCCGCGTCTGCCCACAGGGCGTGAGCGCACGCTGATGCTCGCTTCGGCGATAGTCGCGCTTGCCGCGTTGGCCGGGCTTGCCTGGCACAACGCGTGGTGGCCGTTCCATTGGCGTCCGGCGCGGCCCTTCACCGAGGCGGCGCGCTACTTGCGGACGCATGGCGCACGCCTGCAAGGCGCGGGCGGCTACCGCACGGCCTTACTGAAATTGCACCGCGCCTTCGACCTTGCTGCCGGCCGACGGGTTCTCGCCGACGACGTTGCCGAATTTCTGCAACAGCACCCCGAGTTCGTCCCCTACCGGGACGATGTCGAGCGTCTGTTCGCCTCCTCGCGCCAGGCGTTCTTTGCCAACGACGTGGAGCACGCCCGATCCACGATGCCGTTGCCGGCTCTCACGCAGCTCAGCACGCGCCTCGGCGCGGCAGAGCGGAGAGCGGCATGAACCTCGCGCTTGATATCCCGATGGTGCTCATGCTGCTGCCGCTGGCGTTGCTGCCGCTCGTCTTCGTGGTGCAGAAGGCGCAGGGGTATCCATCGCTTGCCGCCGTCGCGCCCGATCCGCTGTCGCGCGCCGTCGATATCGGCTTGCATGTCTTGGGTGCGCTGGCCATCGCGGCGCTCATCGCCGGCATCGGCGGATTGCATCTCAAGGGACAAAGCGTCGAGCGCATTGGCGAGGGCGCCAATATCGTGCTGCTTCTCGACCGCTCGAGCAGCATGGACGATACGTTTGCCGGCCGCCCGCCCGCTGACGGCGAAGCATCCAAGTCCGCCGCCGCGCGCCGCCTGCTGCGCGACTTCATTGCGCGCCGCCCGCACGACCGCTTCGGCGTCGCAGCCTTCTCAACCTTGCCGATGTACGTATTGCCGATCACCAGCCACAAGGACGCCGTGCTCGGCGCCGTCGATGCCATCACCAGGCCCGGTCTCGCCTTCACCAATGTCGGCCTCGGCCTGACGTTGGCGCTGTCGATGCACGAGCTCGACCCGACGTCCGCGTCGCGCGCCATTCTCCTCGTCTCCGACGGGGCGGCGGTGATCGACCGGCGCGTGCAGGAGAAGCTGCGCGCGCAAATCGCCAAGCGGCCGGTCAGTCTCTACTGGCTGTACCTGCGCACGGCGGGGGCGCCTGGCATCTTCGACGCGCCGGGTCCGGACGTGCCCGATACGCCCCAGGCGCTGCCCGAGCGGCACCTCAATCTCTTCTTCCATACGCTGAAGGTGCCATATCGCGCCTTCGAGGCCGAAAATCCCCAGGCGGTGGCCGACGCCATCACCGAGATCGACAAGCTCGAGCGCAATCCCATCCGCTATCAGGAGCGGATTCCAGAGCGGGATTTGTCTGGCCTCGCCTACGGCATCGCTGCCTTTGCGCTGTTGCTCCTGCTGCTGGCCAAGCTTGCCGAGGTGCGTCTCGACGCGGGTGCGTCTCGCAGCAGCGCTTCGCCGTCGGTCGCGGCCAAGGCCGCGCCGCCAACCGTCAAACCCTGGCGGAAGGCGGCGTGATCATGCGGATTGCCCCATTCCAGATGTCTCCCGGGGCCGTGCGGCTGGCGCTACTGTGGCTCGCCCTCGTCGCCAGCGCCGCAGTGTTCGTCGTCGCCGGCGTGCAGTTCCTGGCCAAGCACCGGACCAACGCCGCAATCGACCGCCTGCGCGCCGGATCGGAGGTCGCCGTCGATGCCGCGAGCGCGCCGCCGGCGCTGCTCGAGGCACGCGCCGCGTTCCTCTTGCGACGCAACCGTATCGATGAGGCGCAGCCGCTGCTCGACCAGGCGGCGGCCCGCGCGGATGCGAGCATTCTGCGCCGCATGCTCTACAACATGGCCAATGCGCGCATGCGCGCCGCCATCGCCGCCATCGGCAAGGGAGACTACGACAAGGCGATCCCGCTGGTGACGCTGGCAAAGTCGGAATACCGCAGCGCCTTGCGCCTCGATGCCGCCGACTGGGACGCGAAATACAACCTCGACATCGCCATGCGCCTCGTCCGCGACCTGCCGCAGGCCGTCGGCGAGGACGAAGAAAAGCCGCTGCAGACGCCGGAAAAATTGTGGACCGATCTGCCCGGCGTTCCGAAGGGGCTGCCATGAGCTGGACCCCGTTTCGCGATGCGCGCACCTGGCTGATCGCTGGCGCGCTGGCCGTGACCCTGCTGGCCCTTATCGTTCCACGCCTCGACCTGACGCGCGACGCCTACGACGTGCTCGCGGTCGTCGACATCACCACCAGCATGAATACGCGCGACGTCATCAGTGGGGGCAAGAGCGTGAGCCGCCTCGATGCGGCGAAAGCGTCGTTGCGCGAGACGCTGGCCAAGCTTCCGTGCGGTTCGCGCTTCGGTCTCGGAATCTTCACCGAGCGGCGGTCGTTCCTGCTGTTCGACCCTATTGAGGTTTGCGAGAACTTCGCCGCCATCGACGAAGCCGTTGCCAGGCTCGACTGGCGCATGGCCTGGGAGGGCGACAGCCACGTCTCCAAGGGACTCTATAGCGCCATCGACATCGCCAAGAGCCTGAAGTCCGATCTCATCTTCATCACCGATGGACATGAGCTGCCGCCGCTGCCGTTCAGCGGCCTGGCGCCGTTCGAGGGCAAGCCGGGCGACGTTGGCGGCCTCATTGTCGGTGCCGGCAGTCACAACCGAACGCCGCTGTTGAAGTACGACGAGGAGGGCCGTGAGGTCGGCACCTATGGCGCACGCGAGGTGCCGCAAGAGAACCGCTCGGGTCCGCCGCCGCCGGATGCGGCTTCGCGCCCCGGCTATCATCCGAAGTGGGCGCCGTTCGGCAATGCGGTGGTCAACAACAACGAGCACATGGCGGCGGTCCGCGAGACATACTTGCGGCAGCTCGCAGGGGTTGTCGGACTTTCCTACGTCCACATGGGCAAGGTGCAGGACTTCAGTGCGTCGATCATCGCTGCCGCCCATGCGCGCCCGCTCGAGGTCGCCACGGACGTGCGCGCATTTCCTGGCGCCGTTGCCCTCGCCCTGCTCACCGCTCTCTACGCCCTCGGCGCGCTGACGCTCGTCAAATCGCGCCGATGGCAGTCGTCTGTTTCAGCTTGATCGAAGGAGCACGCGCATGCTGTCGTCACGTACCTCGTTGGTTGGCCTCATGTTTGGCGCCATGGCGCTCGTGGCACATGCGCATGGGCCGACGCCGCAAAAGGTCGAGGAAATGATCGAGATCGCTGCCCCGCCGGAGAAGGTGTGGGGGATCATTAAGGACTTCGGCAAACTTGACTGGAACCCGGCGGTCTCGAAGATCGAAAGCACCGGCGGCAACGCGAACAACGCCTCGCGCGTCATCACGCTCAAGACCGGTGAGTTGCAAGAGGGGCTCGACTACTACAGCGAGAAGGAGCTGACCTATCTATATCGCCTCTCGAAGGAGAAGGTCGATGTCTTCCCCGTCAGCTCTTACACTGCCCAGATCACCGTAAAGCCCGCTAACGGCGGCAGCCTCGTCACCTGGATGGCGCGTCTCTACCGTGCCGATACCGGCAACGAGCCGGCCCCCGACAAGAACGACGCCGCAGCCGTCAAGGCGATGAAGGCCTTCCTTACGGAAGGCTTGAACGGCCTGAAGGCGAAAGCGGAGGCGAAGTAGCCTGATGCGCAGCCCCGCGCGCTTGGCCTTCGCCCTCGCCGCGGTAGCGCTCTATGGCGAGGCGGCCTTGGCGCAGCAAAGCCAGCCGTGCACCGAGGATGCGATCATCGTCTTCGATGCCTCGAAATCCATGGCGGCAGCGGCGGGCGACAACACGGGGCTGCGGCGCATCGATAGCGTGCGCACTGCCCTGGCGCGCATCCTGCCGCGGGTCGCGCCGAAGCGGCGCTTGGGGCTCGTCATCTATGGGCCGGGCTCTCGCCCGGCGTGCGTCAACGTCAGCCTGGCGTTACGGCCGACGGCGAATGCCGCGGCGCGTATCATGTCGCAACTGGATCAGTTGAAGCCCGATGGGCGCACGCCGCTGACGCGCGGCGTCAAGATGGCGGCGGAGGCGCTGCGCTATCGGGAGCGCCCGGCGACCATCGTCCTGCTCACCGACGGCGAGGAGACCTGCGGCGCGGCGCCCTGCGCGCTTGCCAAAGCCCTCAAGACGGAGGGTGCGCGCACCACCGTGCACGTCATCAGCTATCACATCGCCAGCGCGGTGGGATCGGACGGCGTCTTTGCATCGCGCTGCCTCGCCGACGCGACCGGCGGCATCTACGCGGCGACGGATACCGTGGACGAGGTGGCCGCGGCGCTGGAAACCGCGCTCGCCTGCCCGATGATCAGCGAGGCGGAGGCACGACAATAGGGAGCCTTACAGCTTCGGCGGCTCGATCTTCAGTCCGGCGCGCAGGCTGAAAGTGCCGTCGAACAGCCGCTTGTTGGGATCCGACGCGGGCGTCACGATATTGCGCACCGGCACGCCGAGCGCCTTGTCGATGTAGACGGTTTGCACGTTGGCGGCGTCGCCGGCGGGCCCTGGGCCTGGTGCGGCGGGTGCCGCTGCCGCGCCCGCTGCCCGCTTGGTCCGGTAGGCCGCGTAGGTCTTCCCCTCGAACGCCACATCACCGAGGCACTCGAACTGGGACTCGTCCTTCGGCGGCTCGACGACGGTATCCTTCATCTGTTTGGCGATCGTCGTCGCGAACTTCTCCGGCACCTCGGCCCAGCCGGCGTTCCCCTGATTGCTCCACGCTTTGCCGCCGACGAGGATCATCTGCATCGCCTGCGGACCGTCGCCGCCCATCGACACCGTCTGATGCATGCGGTCGGGCAGCACGTAATCGTTGCTCATCGTCAACGTGCCCTGCGGATTGGTGATCTTGGTCTCCATGCGGAAGGCCGCAGACTTGCGCAGCTTGGCAAACGCGTCGTTGACCTCGCTGGTGCAGTCGGCAGCGGCGGTACCCGCGGTGATCGTCAGGACAGCAAACGCCAGAATCATGTTGCGCATGGGAACTCTTGAATGATTTCGAGTTTCGAGATGGCGCGCACGCTGGCACATCCGCCGCAGACAGTCCTGGCAATTTGTCATGGAAGATTAGCCAGGCGCGCGGCGCGGATGCACCTGGTGACGTGCGGTCGCGGCCATCATGTCCGCATGTGGGCGCCGATGGGCCCGCGGCCGCAATCAGGACGCCAGCTTGCGCCGCGGCCTCTTTGATCGGCTCCTCGGCGCCGACCCTTTCCGCAGCAGGGCAGCCACCTCCGCCGCCGGCACCGGCTTGCTGAACAGGAAGCCCTGCAGTTGATCGCAGCCGGCGCTTTCTGCGGCCGAAGCCTGCTGCTGCGTCTCGATCCCTTCGGCGACCGTCAGCATCTGCAGCTTTTTGGCAAGCCCTGCCATGGCCTCGATGATGGCCGCGCAGTCGGCGCGCTGCGGCACCTCGCGCACGAAACTGCGATCGATCTTGATGGTGTCGAAGGGGAAGCTGCGCAGGTAGCTCAGCGAGGCGAACGCGGTGCCGAAGTCGTCGAGGGCGATGCGCACGCCGAGGGCACGCAGTTTGTGCAACGTCTGCAGCGTCGCAGGGTCGTCCCGCAGCAGCACCGACTCGGTGATCTCCAACTCGAGGCGATCGGGCCGCAGGCGCGAACGCGACAGTGCGTTGCTGACCGTGCCGAACAAGTCGGAGCAACTGAATTGGGACGGCGACAGGTTCACCGTTACGCATATCGTGTCGGGCCATGTCGCCGCGTCCTTGCAGGCCTGCTGAATGGCCCACTCCCCCATCGCCACGATGAGGCCCGTCTCCTCGGCGAGCGGGATGAATTCCACCGGCGGGATGAGCCCTTCGCTCGGATGGCGCCAGCGCATCAACGCTTCGCAGCTATGGGTAGCGCCGGTTTTGGCATCGACGATCGGCTGGTAGTGCAACTCCAGCTGCTGCTCCTTGAGTGCGATGGAGAGATCTCCCTCGAGCCTGCGGCGTTCCTTCTTCTCATATCCGAACAGCGGGTCGAAGAGTTCGAAGGTTCCTCGCCCGTTGGCTTTCGCGTGGTAGAGCGCCAGATCGGCCGCCTTCAGAAGATCATCGGCAGTTCTACCGTGCGCCGGCGCCAAGGCGATGCCGATGCTGGCGCCGATGTCGATGGGCTGGCCCATGTATTGATGCGTTTCCTTGATGGAGCGCAGGATTCGCTTGGCGAAGGCCGTCGCCTGCGCCATCGATGTGACGCTCATCTGCACGACGGCGAATTCGTCGCCGCCGAGGCGGCCGACAAAATCCGGTTGGCGCACGCTGGAGCGCAGACGCGCGCCGATGCTGCGCAAGAGCGCATCTCCCGCGGGGTGCCCGAGGTCATCATTGACGTCTTTGAAGTGGTCGATGTCGATCCAGTGGACCGCTAGGCCGTCGCCGCGCCGCAGGCCTTGCAGCGCTTGATCGAGCCGCTCGTGAAAATGAAAGCGGTTCGGCACCTCGGTCAGCGCATCATGGCGCGCCAGCCAGGAGATCTTCTCTTCGGCTTGGCAGCGCTCGGTGATGTCCTCCTGCAGATCGACCCAGCTTCCGTCGGACAAAGGCTGATTGGTGACGAGGATGGTGCGCCCGGAGCTGAGCCGCTGCGTGTGATTGAACGGCTTGCCGAGCGCCAGCTTGGCGAGATGGTTGCGGATCCATTGGCGTTGGGCGCGCAGGTCGGCGGCGCCATCGCGCCCCGTCTCGCGCTTGACGTGATGCCGGACGATGAGCGCCAGGGGTGTGCCCGGCCGCGTCAGATCCTCGGGCAGCGAGTAAATCTGCCGGTACATCTCGTTGCAGAGGATGAGCTTCTGTTCCGCATCGAACATCGAGAGGCCGCGCGCCATGTTGTTGAGGGCGACCTCGAGCCAGAGATTGATCCGGTCGATCTGCTCGGGCTGTGATCCCGTGGCGCGCAGCGCTGCCGCGCGCTTGCGCATCGCCTCGGATTCGCTGCTGGTTGGAAGTGACGCGGCCGCAGTTGAACCTGCTGTTTTCATGAATAGCCCCCGAACAGAAAATCGCACATCGGAAAATCTGCCCGGCGTTATACGGGAAGATGCGTAAGCACTGCCCTAATACTAAGCAGGTCATGGGATATTTGAGCGCATCGATCCGTCGGCAGACCATCCGCCGCCAAACCGCTTGGAAATGAGACGCGGCTTAGGGCGATGGTACCGATTGGGCAGCCGGTCGATATGCAACGTTGCCGCAAATTGACGAATGGCTTTGCCGCCGGGCGCGCGACAGCTTATGCAAGCCGGCCGCTCGACTGCCGCTGATTGCCGACCGATCCCACAGCGATAGCCTCGCACCACGCGTCACCTGAGGGCGGCGCCCCTACCCTCCGCTGGGACGAGCTTCCATATGCGTCGCATGCAAGACCTGCCGTTTCTGCGCCATTCCAACTTCAGTCTGTTGCTGCTCGCTCGCTTCCTTTCGTCTGTCGCCATGCTGACGCAAAGCGTGACGCTCGGCTGGCAGGTATATTCGATCGCGCGCGTTGATCATTCGATCGCCTATTCGTCTTTTCTCGTCGGCATGATCGGGCTTGTGCAGTTCGTGCCCATGCTGGCGCTGGTCCTGCTCGCCGGTGAAACCGCCGATCGGTATGACCGCCGCAAAATTCTCCTCGCCTGCTGCACGCTGCAGGTCGTCTGCTCTGCCAGTCTGGCGACCATCGCCGGCATGGCCGAACCGAGCCTCGTGGCGATCTTCGCCATGGCGGCGCTGTTCGGTGTGGGACGCGCCTTCACGATGCCCGCCAGTGCCTCGCTCGGACCGATGCTCGTGCCGCGCGAGATCCTGCCGCGCGCGATCGGCTGGAATACACTCGCCATGCAGACGGGCATGGTGATCGGCCCCTGGCTCGGTGGCGTTCTGTGCGCCGTCTCGGTGCCCGCCGCATACGGGACGGCAGCGATGCTCTATGTCGCCGCCGGCATCGCCGTGACATTCATCGCCGCCAACACCAAGCCGGACCACAAGGGTGGCGGGCGTCTCCAGTTGATTGCCGAAGGTCTCGCCTATGTGTGGTCCAACAAGATCGTCTTCGGCGCCATCTCCCTCGATCTCTTCGCCGTGCTGCTCGGCGGCGTGACGGCGCTGCTGCCCGTGTTCGCGCGCGATGTCCTGCACATCGGACCGGAAGGCTTCGGACTGCTGCGATCCGGTCCCGCGATCGGCGGAGGGCTAATGGCCCTTGCCCTCAGCACGCGTCCGATCCAGCGCGATGCCGGCTACTGGATGCTGGTGTCGGTTGCAGCCTATGGCGTCGCGACCGTCATCTTCGCGTTGTCGTCCTGGATTTGGGTGTCGATGCTGGCGCTGGCCGCGCTCGGCGCGGCGGACGCTGTCTCGGTCTTCGTTCGTCAGAGCCTGGTCCAGATCGTCACGCCCGACCCCATGCGTGGCCGCGTGACCGCCGTGTCGTCATTGTTCATCAGCGCGTCGAACGAACTGGGCGAGTTCGAAAGCGGTGTGGCGGCACGCTTTCTGGGTCCGATCGGAGCGGCCGTCTTCGGGGGCGTGGGATCGATTGCGCTGACGGGGCTGTGGGCGAAGATCTTCCCCGCCTTGCGCGACGCGCATCTCGATACCGTGCGTACGGAGATCCCGCCGAAAGGGTGACGAAGTGACGGTCGGAAATCTGTCCTGCGACCTGGAGGGCGGCTAAACGCGTTGCAACAGGTAAATGATGAGCACGACGATCAGAACCGTGCCGAGCAGTCCAGACGGACCGTAACCCCAGTTGCGACTGTGCCCCCAATTCGGCAACGCACCGACCAGAGCCAGAATGAGTATGACGAGGATTACGGTTTCCAACATGTGCCAAATCCCTTTTCTTCTCTCTCGCGCTAACGTCAGGGAAGGCGGCGAGTTCCGCTCAACTGGGGTTTATGCGAACGGGTTGGAGTGCACGCATGCACAGCCCCAGCGGGTGATGGAAAAGCGCGCGATGGCCTGGCACGTTGCGATCTCAGGCGGTTGCCAGGGCGGCGTCGCGGCCGGTGTGACCATCGGCAGGCACGGGCCGTGGAGGATTGAGCAGAAAGTCGACCATCTCCGGACTGACTGGCTTTGCCGCGTACGTATGCGGCACGGTCCCCAATCCCGCACCGACATTGGGATGGCCCGAGAGAACGATCACCTTGGCGCCCATCGCCTGAAGCATCTGCGCAATGCTGCTGCCGGTGTGACCGTCGGCGAGTTCAAGATCGATAATGGCGATGTCGGGTGTTTGATTGCTGGCCGCCGCACGCGCATCGCGCGCGTTGGCATAGATGCCCTGCACCGAATGCCCCGCGCGCTCGACGCTCATCGAGAGATCGGCGGCGAGGAAGGCATCGTCTTCACAAATCAGGACAGTGCTCATCGCGGGTACTCCTTCACGCTCGTGCAACAAACGTTAAGGAGCGGGCGCGGGTTCCGCACTGCACCATGCCTGCATCGGGGCGCCGTGCGATTTTGATCTAAGTGGCGGATACGGCAGTTGTTTTCAACACCGGCTCTATGCCTCCGGCACTCTATTGGGCACATCGGATGAAGCTCTGGCCCGGGTAATGGCCCCAAGGCCGCGGTCAATGGCTTCAGCGAGCTCGCGCATCTGCGGCGGGGGCGGCAGTGTGGTGATCTCTTCGTAGAGGAACCGAAGCTGCTTCGACGTTACCCGCGTCCAATGAAACCCATCGTGCATCCCACCTCCCCAAGCCAATACTGGCGCCGTGGCGCCGCCGGCCAAAATCAACCGCGGCATTGCGCCCGGTGTTCCATGCAGCCCTCAAAATTCTTGAATGATGCGTGCCCGGTCTGACCGGGTGTGCTCGGCAGGAACCTAACTCTCGCACGCGGAGTTACGCCGCCATGAAGAGCACCATACGGCCCGCAATCCCTGCATCCAGCCTCACAGCGCGCCATACGTCGTCCCACCGGAAGGTGGCACAATGTTTGGGCGAGGTGAGTCTGGTTGCTTAAGCGCCAGCGAGCCGGGAACGGCAGCCGGATAGCAACGTTGCCTCAGCCGAAGGGCACGGAGACATAGAATGCTACGAACGCGACTCAAGCACTATCGCTGGTATCTTCTCGATGGTGTGCAATTGACGGCGATCGCGCTGACGGCCGTGGCATTGATGGCGGCTGGCCCGCACGTGTTCGATGTGTCAGCCAATTTGTCGTTGGAGCAGCAAGACTACGTCACGCTGCAGAGCGCGCACCACACCTGGGCGCTGTTCGCCGGGGCGCTGCTCTTAGCCACCACCGCTATTGGTTTTCACGCCTATTTGGTACGCGCCAATTCTAGGTCGCTCGGCTGGTCCATCGCTGCGCTCGTGCTGATATGCCTGGCGCAATTTATGTTTTGGGCTGTCGCCTTTCCCGTCGACGCCGAGACAGGCGGCTGGACCGCTGCACCAGTCGACTTCGACAGCGCGCGCCGGCATTGGGAATATGCATTGGCCAGTTCGGGCGCATTGAGCTTTGGCGGACTGCTGGCACTGGTCCGCTCGATCGAAGCAAGCCGCCCCGTAGCCAGCCTGACGATCCTCGAGTCGATCGAGCGCGACGCGGCCGTGCGCGCCGCACGCATGCGTGCGCTGTCAAGCGACGGTGACGTCAAGCCGCTTGAGGTCGCCGGGCGGCCGCAAAATCGAGCGGCCTAACTCACACTCTCGGAATCCACTGATACATCCACGTCTCGGAGAGGGTCTCATCGCCGAGGCGCAGGTAGCACCGCAGGTCGACGGGGCCATCGCCTTCCGTCGTCAAGTCGAACAGAGCACGCCAACGGTTGGTGCCGACGACCTTGACGACGTAGGCGTTGTCGATCCGCCCGCGCGAATGCGACACCACCGGCGTCACATCGAAGCGCTGTTCCATGCGCGCCAGCGGCCCACCGGCGAAATCGATGACGAATTTACGCTTCTCGTTGTCGTCGGGATGGGGAACGCCGGGAACACCGCCGGCACCAGTGTGCGTCGATACCACTCGCCCGATGTTCACCGGCGGGTTCGGCTCGTCGCTCTGCCAATAAAGCTTGTAGGCATAGGCGAGCTCGTCGCCCGCGCGCACCGGCTTCTTCGGCACCCAATAGGCGACGATATTGTCGTTCGTCTCGTCCTTGGTCGGAATCTCCACGAGCTGCACGGCGCCTTCGCCCCAGTCGCCGTTCGGTTCGACCCAGATGCCCGGGCGCTTGTTGTAGAAAGCGCCATCGTCCTGGTACTCGGCGAACTCGCGATCGCGCTGCATCAGCCCGAAGCCTTTGGGCGAGGCGTCGGAGAACGAGTTGGTGCGCACCATCGGGCCATTGTTGAGCGGACGCCAAATGTGCTCGCCCACGCCGGTCCACATGGCGAGGCCGTCGCTGTCGTGGATCTCCGGACGCCAGTCGGTGGCATAGCGCCGGTCGTTCTCGCCGTACCAGAACATGCTGGTGAGCGGCGCGACACCGACGCGATCGATGTCGGTGCGCGCATAGAGATCGGCACTGACGTTGATGACGATGCCGCGGCCCTTCACGGCCTCGAAGCGGTAGGCACCGGAAATGCTCGGCCCGTCGAGCAGCGCGTAGATGGTGATCGAAGGCGCATCCACCTTCGGCTCGTCCAGCCAGAATTCGACGAAGCGCGGAAACTCCTCCGGCTCCGGCATGGCCGTGTTGATGGCGATGCCGCGCGCCGAAGCCCCGTACTGATCGTCCTCGCCGGAGGTTCGAAAATAGCTTGCCCCCTGGAACGCCAACCAGTCGGTCTCCTTGCCGCGCCCGTCCATGACGCGAAAGCCGGAAAACCCGAGATCTGGAGGGAGCGTGCCGGCGAGCGCCGCATCCTTGTAGTCGAAGCAGTCGGGTGAATAGAGGAGTTCGCGCGCGTGGCCGTTCGACAGCTCGTGGATGCGCACGCCGAACGGATTGAAGCGATCGACGTGGAACAGTCGCACCGGGCAGGCGCCGGGGCCGGTCGGCCATAGCGCGCGGTCGGCGCGGAACTTAATCGCCTGGATGGCGTCGAAATCGACTTTGTCGACGGCGCTCGCCGGTATCGCGGGCGCAACGTACGGCTTGGCGGCTAGCGCTTTGGCGCGCTTGCGCAAGCCATCGAAGCTGAAAGGCTGCGGCTCGCCAAAGCTCGGCGGCGGAGGCGGCGCGCCACGTGCCGGTCCGATGCCGGCCAACGTGAGCACAGCCCAGGGGCCCCCTGCCGCGAGGACTTGTCTTCGGCTGACACCTGACATGCGGGATACCCGAAACTGAACGCTTGCTGACGCGACGGGCATGACATGGCGAACCGGGCGACACCTTGTCAACCGAGGCCCTGCGGACGGTTGGTCGCGGCACCGAGAAGAGCCGTCAACATGCTGAATTGATGGCGAATGCATTGGCTCGCATGCCGTGTCGCACCCTGCGTCGATTGTTGCTGCAGTGCGGAACTTGCATGAGAGAGGGCACCAATCGCGACCCGCACTAGTGGCAAGACCCCGACACGATATTCCAAAGCGTCCAAAGCAAATCCGATGTTTGAAGTGAAGTCGGCGAGCGCGTTGCGCCCTGTGTTGGACAGGCGCGTGATTGTGCTCGGGGACGCCTCGATGTGCGGCGTCATACTCGGATCGTTCGGAACCCCCTCCAAAGGAGACGTTTTCTCGCCGGGAGAAAGCAACCAGAAGGAGGATTTTTTCATGAAACTCAACACGATCATTGCCGCTTCGGCTCTCGCGATCTCGAGCGCCACCGCCTTCGCGCAATCCCCGCCGGCCGGCGCCGCCGCCGACCCCAACACGAAACAGAACGCCCAGCCTTCGCCGCCGGCGACCAACCCGTCCGCTCCGGCGCCGGCCGCCGCTCCGGCTGCGCCCTCGCCTGCTGGCACGGGTGATGCCGCAGCGCCCGCCTCCGAAGGCGCGAGCACTGGTGAGTCCGGCTCGAGCGCGCCGGCTGGCATCCCCGCCGACCCCAATACAAAGCAGAATGTTCAGCCTGGACCGAGCACCATAACGCCGGACGATCCGGCGGCCGGCAACAATCCGGACGCCCGCGCGCCGACCGCTCCATAAGCAAAGCGGCGAACGAAAAAGTGAGCTTCATGCAGCCCGGCGGTCAGCGCGATCGCCGGGCCTGTTACATTCAAAATTGGTATAAGAATCCGGCACTTTTTGCGCTTCCCCGGGACTAGCGACTCCATAATTTTTGCGAGATAGTCGGCTCTCTGCTGCGATGCACGCGTGACGCGTTGCGCGGCCGACGAGACGGGGAGGGAATTCTTGGCCAGCGAGTTTCACGCTGCACGCGTTGCCGTGTCGTGCGCACTCTCAGGGGCGCTGGCGCTCGGCCTTCTCGGCGTGCAATCGAAAGTGCTCAGCGCAGATCCGGCCGCGATGCAGACGGCACAGGCGTCGCCGTACGGCGCCTTTGGCCCCGAAGGTCAGCGCATGCGCGAGCAGTTCTGGCTGCTGCCGAGCGGCGATGCGTCGGTCGCCCTACGCGCCACCGTGTTCCGCCCGGCGGGCGGCATCGCCGAGCGCCATCCGCTCGTCGTCATCAATCATGGAACATCCGAAGCCAACCGCATGTCGGTTTCGATGCCGGTCTACTACTGGCTGTCGCGCTGGTTCGTCGATCGCGGCTTCGCAGTGGTGCTGCCGCAGCGGCGCGGCCATGGCGCCACCGGCGGCACGCTCGTGGAGTCCGTCGGCGATTGCGCCAACCCCGACCATTTCCGCTCCGGCGTCATCGCCGCCCAGGATGTCGGCGCCGCCGTCGACTTCATGCGCCGGCAGCCGTTCGTCGATCCGGCGCGCGTACTCGTCGTCGGCGTCTCGACCGGTGGGTGGGCGTCCCTGGCACTGGCTTCGCAGCGGCCCGATCTCACCACAGCCGTGGTCAACATTGCGGGTGGCCGCGGAGGCCACGCCTTCGGCCGCAAGAATTCGGTGTGCGGTATCGACAAGCTGGTCGGCGCGACCCACGAGTTTGCGCGCACGGCACGGGCGCCGACGCTGTGGCTCTACGCCGAGAACGACAGCTACTTCGATCCCGGGCTGGCCGCCAAGATGGCGGCGGCATGGAAAGAGGGCGGCGGCCAAGTCGAATACGATCCGCTGCCCGCCTATGGCAGCGACGGCCACGATATCGTCGACGATCGTGCCGGGTGGGGAATTTGGGGCAAGACGCTCGACAGCTTCCTCGACGCCCACTTTGGCGATCAGCAAGAGCCCGTCGTCGCGCAGGGGCCTTGAGGATTCCGTGCCGGATTAAAGCTGGGTGTTGGCGCGGCCGGTCGAAGGGTCGCGGCCGCCGCGATACTCGTATTGCTGTTCCGCCGACCACGACGGATCGGCCGGCTGGGCGTCGTCCGCCGCTTCCTTGCGACCGACATAGGAAGGGTCGGAGGACGGGGCGACGGAGTGACGGTAGCCCATGTCATCCGGGCTGCCCGAGTACATGGGCGACTGGCAGCCGCCGAGGGCCAAGGCAGCGACAACCGTCGCCAGCACCGCGGGCCTTACGAAATATCGCCTATGATCAATATTGCAGGTCATCTCGACTCTCATGAAAGATCCATTCGGATCGTTTCATATTGAAACGCCGCCTGTTCTCGAACAGTTCCTTAGGTGACCCTGCAACCCGGGGGTTGCTCAGCGAACGCGGCGCGTGGCGGCGATGTAGTTGACGTTGGTGTCGGCGCTGAGGCGCCAGGCGTCATGCAACACATCATAGATAATACCGGACAGCTCCGGAGGGGCGAACCCGGCATCGCCGAGGTAGCGGCCAAGCTCCTCCGTGGTGACGAAGCGGCTCCAGTCGTGCGTACCGCGGGGCAGCCAGCCGAGCACGTACTCGGCCCCGATGATGGCCAGCGCGTACGACTTCCAGGTCCGGTTGAGGGTCGACACGATGAGCGCGCCGCCGGGGCGCACGAGCGCCCCCAAGCTGCGCACGAAGGCGGCAGGGTCGGGCACGTGCTCGATCACCTCCATGCACACGGCCGCATCGAAGGTCTCGCCCGCCGCCTGCAGATCCTCGACCGAGGCGCTGCGATAGGCGATGGCGAGGCCCTGAGCCTCGGCATGCCGGCGCGCCACGGCGATCGAATCGACGGTCGGATCGATGCCGGTGACGTTCGCACCCAGGCGCGCGAGCGGCTCGGACACCAGCCCACCGCCGCACCCGACGTCGAGGATCGACAGCCCGCGGAGCGGCTTTAGCTCCTTCTCCGGCCGCTGGAAATGGCGCACGAGCGCCGCGCGGATGAAGCCGAGGCGGGCGGGACCCTGCTGGTGCAGCGGGCGCAACTTGCCGTTGGGATCCCACCATTCGCCGGCCAGCCGCTCGAAGCGATCGACCTCGGCGGGATCTAGGTTGCTGGAAGCCCTTCCGGCGGAGCTGCTATGCGGGATGCTTTGCATGCCCTTCGATACGGGCGGTTGCGCAACAGAATGTCAAGGCGCGGGATATTGCGGGATGGGTGGGATGCCGGTAAGAGAACGCCGCGTAAACGGGATTCCTGATCGCCCCAGGCTGTTTGCGCCGTCTGGACGGCCGCGCTTACGCGTGGGCCGCGCGGCGAGGGCAAATCCAAGCAATTGAAGCGAAACCGCTAGTGTGATGATCGAGAAATTCGCCTTCATGAACGGCTGGGTCGCGAGCGAATTTCTCGATCTGAATCACACGAGCAAGTCTATGTCTCTAGTGTCCCTTATGATTCCGAAGTTCGCTCTAGGTCCCAGCGGCGAACTCCGGCGAACTTCGGAATCGGGACACTAGGGCGGGAAACGCGATGGCTGTTGTTGTGATGAAGTTCGGCGGCACGTCCGTCGCC
>CAZOOS010000021.1:23496-25841 GCA_964581475.1 uncultured Hyphomicrobium sp. | reverse complement strand
AGCTCGTGGAAGACGTGCTGCGCCTCATCCAGCACGGCCTTGGTCTCGGCCTGCGCCGGGGCGACCACGGTCGCCAGATCCCGCAGCCGCGTGCGCACCTCCTCGCGCAGTGCGAGAAACCGGCGCAGCGGGCCGGCGCTCGCCAATGCCGCGATCAACCCCAGCGCGGCGATCGCAAGTCCGGTCCAAACCAGGATCATGACTATGCCCTCCCCCTGTCCTCACATTTCTTGTTGCTGACGTTTGCGCCAAACACGTGGCTGGCCGGGCGGAGGCGGCCGCTTGACGGCAGGGCAACGCGCTGCCCCTCGCAACCCCGCGGTTAAGAGAAGTAAATACGACAGCCGCAAATGCACGATCGGCTTACGCCCGGAATTAAGCCCGGCCAGCTAGCCTCGTGGGCATGGAGCACCTGGCAGGCATCGATCCGTGGATCGCCCTCGGCGTCGTCGCCGCGACGGCGCTCACCGACGCCGTGTGCGTGCTGTACACGTCCTCGGTCGCCCATCGCCGCGATCTCGCCGCCGCAAACTGGGGTTCGCTGACGTACATGCTCTCGGCGTTCGCCGTCATCAGCTTCACCAACAACTGGATGTACGTCGCCTTCGCTGCACTCGGGGCGTGGATCGGCGCCTACGCGACGATGAAGTACCTGCGCTGGCGATCGGCGCACGCCGCCGTCGAACCGGCGAGCGATCTCGTGGTGGCTTGCACCCGCCAGCCGCTGACGCCTGCGAATTTCCCATCCGAGCCGCGCATCGCTGCGTAATGCCCGGCCGGCGATGGTGATCCCGCGCCATATTGCGGCCCGGTCCTCAGCACACCTCACATCGGCTAGCCGGCAGCGGAGCTTAGGAGAAAATATTCGTTGCGCCACACCGCCGTCGGTTTGCAATCTTATGCTCGTGACGCTCCGGGGGGAGCCGCACGCGTGGTCGCCCGGCCGGGTCGAGGAGTATCTATTCAGGGGAAGTCTTTCATGAAGTTCGCAGCACAGAGTCTTTCCGTATTGGCGGCCGCGGGCCTGCTGATGGGTGCCATGGGCGCAGCTCCGGCGATCGCCGCCGGCAAAAAGGCGGCAAAGCCCAAGGACCCCAACATCTTCGAGCTCATCGACGCGGACCTGAAGGCCATCGACAAGGCGATCTTCGGCACACCCAAGAAGAAGTAAGCCGCACGCGGCAGCGTAGCCTCATGACCCGCCGGCCGCGCGCGGCCGGCGGGCGCTCGCTCACGTGCACCTTGCGGGCAGAAGCCGGCTCCCCGTCTTGCGTTACCCCACCAGCGCCGCCAGCGTCCCGTCGGCCACCATCTTATCCTTCACCTTCTGCGGGATGGGATAGAGCACGCCCTCGCCCTCGAGCACGTGCTTGCCCTCCTTGTCCTCCACCCAGCAGGTGAAGACGACGTTCTTCTCGCCCTTATCCTTCACCTGCGCGACGGCCGTGTAGGGCGCGTTGAGCAGCACCGGCGCCAGGAACTTCAGGTTCTGCCCGCCCCAGATGGCGCCGAGGCCGGGCATGTCCATGCCGAAGATGCCGGAGAACTTGGCGACCGAGATCATGCCGTGGGCGATGCGCGTCTTGAACACGGTGCCCTTGGCGTAGTCCTCGTTGAAGTGCGCGGGGTTGAAGTCACCGGACAGCTCGGCGAACTTCTGCACGTCGCCGTCGCTGATGGAATACGTGTGGCGGAACGTGTCGCCGACGCTGAGGTCGTTGATGCTCTTGCAGGCACGGGGCAGCGGATTGGCCATCGGGGAGTTCCTTTCGCGGCGTTCGCCGTCCACTCTTCACGGAATGCGCGCCCGCGCAACCGGTCGGCTTTAACCCGTCCCCAATCGCGGCGCTTGACGGCGCCGGCCAGGCGGCCAATCCTCGCGCCATTGTCAAAACGCAAGCCTTTGCCGCCCATGCGCACCACGGCGCCGATCCTGTCCCTCGCTGCCCTCCTGCTGGCCGTGCTCGCCGCGGAGAATGCCGCCCGCGCCGTCCCCGAGGACGTCTGCGAGCAGCAGCGCGCCCTCTATCCCAAGGAATGGAACGACGTGCTCGCCGCCAAGGCGCTATTCCGCTGCCAGTCCAAATACGAGGGCACGATGCTGGTCAGCGTCGGCACGCCCGACGAGAGCGGACGCGTCATCATGAACCTGGTGCCCATCGAGTCGCAGGGAAAGCCCAAGCTGCGGCTCGACGAGGAGCACGCGGTGTACCGCATCTGGCTCGACGCCGCGCAGATGCGGCGCCTCAGGGAGGGGACCTATTTCGCCACCGTCGTGCGCAAGGAGGATTCCTGCTGGATCCGCGGCGACATGAGCGGCGACCCGGTGTTCTTCATGGACAACG
>CAZOOS010000021.1:0-23396 GCA_964581475.1 uncultured Hyphomicrobium sp. | reverse complement strand
TCCTGCTGGATCCGCGGCGACATGAGCGGCGACCCGGTGTTCTTCATGGACAACGCCTACGTGGAGTCGGACGAGCCCAACAACAGCGCGTTCTACAACAAGGCGCCGCGCGTCTCGGCCTTCAAAGGGGCGCACTACACCTGCGAGCCCGTCGAGTGACCGGCGCGGACGCGCGCCGCCAAGCTCATCCCCGGCCCGCAACGGAAGGGACTGCATCGAATTCAACGTGAAAGTCTGGGGATACGGCGCCTTCAAGTATGACGCCGCCGCCGACGCGTTCACGCCCGCCACCGAAGCCGACGCGCCGCCGCAAGCCAACGACGCCAAGTGCGGCTTTGCCTGCCACACGATCGTGCAGGGGAAAGACTACGTGTTCACCGACTACCCGAAGCGGTGACGGGGAACGCGGATCGGCAACGGCTGCACTAATCGCCTTGGCGACATTACGAAATCGAAGCGGGATTCCTCGATGCGCGCCTGCTAGGCAACAAGCAGTCGAACTCGGAGTTGGCATGCCATGATTTCGGGGCTCCCGCCCGGCCGCATCGCAGCACTATGCACCGCCTGGGCCGATTGGCTGTTTGCGAAGCTTTCCCCGCCGCAGCCCCAGCGCGACCAGAGAACGCAGCCGCCGAAGCTCGTGAAGTCCGATCGAGACGGCGGCGCCGCCAAGGCTGCCCGGCGCTAGGCGCCCGAGGCTTTGGGAGTATTTGGCGCACCCGGCCCTCCCCCAATCGGGGGACTGCACGCTCGCCTTGGCTCGGCGTACGGTGTATGGAACTCGCCTCCCCCCGGAGGACTTGTTTGCGTATGCCAAGAGCACCCCTCAGTCTGATCGAGGTGGTCATCGCATATTTCTTTGCGGTGACCGGCCTCGCCTTCATTGGCGTCAACCTGTCTTTGGTCGTGGCGGCGAAAGTGATCGCCCTCACCCTGCCGCACATCGCCAGCCAGATCGAGCCGCCGGCCTCGCGCATCGAGCAGAGACGTATCGACATGGCGCGGGCGGTCCCGCCCATGCCCATTGCCAAAGTGGCTGCCTTGAAGGAGCCGGCCGTCTCCTACGTTGTCCTTGCCGCCCAGCTCGATCTCGCCGAGACGGGAGGCGCGACCTCCGAGGCCGAGATGTCTGCCGCTCGCGGGGCCGGACGCGCCAAGTTGCGGCTCCGGCGCCTGGCGGCGCAATTCGCCACGCGCCCGGCGGCGGATGCGTTCAACCGCAGTTTTGGGGTTCTGCCGATCGCCTCGAACTAGCCAGCCTGTCAGTGGCCGTTGTTCAGCCGTATCGGAGGGTTCCCAGCCGGCGTATCTTTAGCGCGTTGCCGAGTCGCCGTTGTTGCGCGCGGTCCAGCGCGGCCGTCTAGCGTATTGCTTCCCTAAAGACATTCGCATGCCGAGCTTGTCGGCGCTGCCGTGGCTCGGCCAATTTTGGCCCAGGGAGAAACGCCATGGCACAACCTTCTCAAGGCTCACGTCCCGGACAATTGCTCTTCGACGCACTGGCCAAGAAGAACGATCAGCTCTTCTGGGGCGGCGTGGCGATGGCCGTCGTCGGCGCGCTGGCGCTGCTGTTCCCGTTCGGCGCCACGCTGGCGATCGCCATCATGGCGGGGTGGCTGCTCATTCTGGCCGGCGCCGTCACCATCGCCGACGCCTTCACCGTCGAGGGCACCGGGCCGTTCTTCGGCCAGTTGCTGATCGGCCTCCTAAAGCTGGCGTTGGGCGTCTATTTGGTCCGCCATCCCGACGTCAGCATGGTGCTGCTGACGCTGCTGCTGGCCGCCGTGTTCGTCATCGACGGCGCGGCGCAACTGGCGCTGGCGTTCGAGTTGCGGCCGCTGGACGGCTGGGGATGGATGCTGCTGTCCGGCATTGTCGCCATCGGCGTCGGCATCCTGCTGGCGGCCGAGCTGCAAGAGATGTCGCTGGTGACGCTCGGCATCCTGCTCGGGGTCAGTTTTCTGATCACGGGGCTGGCGCGCATCGCCATCTCGCGGCGCCTGGCGGCGCTGGCGGGCCGCCGCTAGCGCGCACGGCGACGGCAAACCCATAATGCACGCCGGCCGCGGTGAGGCGGCCGGCGCTGCCGTTGTGGCGACCGTCAGGAGCGCGAGGCGCTCCACACGCCCGAGCACAGACCCGATGGCCCGCGACCCTTCCAAGTGCCGCTGCCCCGCACCTGGGTAAACCGTCCCGTCCCATGCGCGACGCGCGGTCCGGCCACGGCCTTCAGCGAGACGCTCCCCGAGTTGGACACGCGGCCGCCCAGACTGATGGCGTAGAAGGCGAAAGATCCACCGGTCGAGTAGATGCGGCCACCAGCAATGCCCATGCCGATGGGGATGGTGCCGCAATGGCCGCGGGTCGTCACCGCGGTCATGCTCCAGCTGCCGTCGAACTTGCCGGCTTTTGCGGGCTGAGCGGAAATGATGCTTGCGGAAGCAGCTAAGAGCGCGAAGGCGCACATACGAATGCCAATCATGCGAGTCCCCATGCGTGTGTTGTACTGCTCGGAAATTCGAGCGTCCCCGCCGGCGCGCGCAGCCTGCACCAAATGCGGAAATCGAGCAATGCGCCGGGTGGGCCGCGCCCGTGCGCATGACAGGGTACGGCCGGCCATGCTACGCAGGCGGCTGTCCACCCGGATGGACGCCTGAGGGACAAGGCATGGGGGCGTGCAAATTGCGCACGGCGTGCAAATGACCTCATCACTCAAAGAGGTGCTGCGGCGGGCCCTCAAGAGCCCGGTCGCCATCATCAGCGTCGTTGGTGGCATACTCGTCGTGCTGGCCAACGCCGCGCCCGCAATCGACGGGGCGAAAGTCCTGTGGCAGCGCTGGACGCAGCAGCAGCCGGGGCTCGAGAGCAACTGGCAGGGCACTTGGAATCCCGCAACGGGTACAATTACGCGTTCGCGATGCAGCTCGACGTGCGCGCGGACTCGACGGCCGAAGGACAGATCCGATGGGAGCTCGTGGCGACGCCACCAAATTCGCATCTTGCCCATCGCATCGGCGACAGCGCCATCGAATATGTCTCGGGCCGTTTCGACAGGGCCAACAATGTCGCGATGCTCGCCGGCCACGACGTCACCGACCCCACGCTCATCGCGCTCGATTCCTATAAATTCCAGATCAAGAGCGACAAGGTATCGTTTGTCGGCATGACCAAGCATCGCGGAGACTGGGCGGCCGAAGCGCAAGGGTCCGTGATCGTGACGGTGAAGTAGTCGGCCAAAATGCGGGGTGACCAATGGCTGACGACGGACTGGTGACGATCGCGAGCGAATTTCCCGTGGCCGAGACCATCGATCGCCTCGCCGAGCTGGCGACGGCGCGCGGGGCGCACGTCTTCGCACGCGTCGATCATGCCGCCGGCGCCGTCAAAGCCGGACTGGCGCTGCGCCCGACGCAGCTCCTCGTCATGGGCAATCCGACCGGCGGCACGCCGTTGATGCAGGATCGCCAAAGGGCCGGAATCGACCTGCCGGTGAAGGCGCTGGCCTGGGAAGATGCCGACGGTCGCGTCTGGCTCAGCTACAATGATGCGGCGTGGATCGCGCAGATGCCCTTGGCGCACAGAGTCGAGCGGCGGTCGAAACGATGGCGGCGGGCCTGGCCGCTCTGACCAAGTCGGCGGCGACGCGCTAGCCTCGACGAGGCAGCTGGTGCCTGCGTCCGGTTCCCCTGGTGCCCCACTTGACGCGACCGAATTTCCGCCCCCTGATCGGGCGCGCGGTTGCCATTGCCCGCCCAGAAGACCATTGCCTCCATGACCGATTTCTACGAGCCTGTTGCCTTTTCCGCTCGGCGCGCGGCGTCCGCGGCGCGCCCGCGCCGCCTGCTCGCCGCAACCGTCCTGCTCCTGGCGCTGCTGCCTTCGTCGACGCGCTCGCTCCCAGTGCGCGCAGAAACGACGGGCGGGACGCCGGCGCCCGTCCCCACCATGGATGTCGAGGTCATCTTCTGGAACAGCGTCAAGGACAGCGACGATCCGGCGCTGCTGCAGACCTACCTCGATCGCTACCCCAGCGGCGCCTTCGCACCGATCGCCAAACTCAAGATCGAACGCCTCAACGCACAAACGCCGCTCACGCCGTCCGATCAACTCGCCGACGAGCCAGTAATTTCCGGCGGGCAATCCTATGGCCGGCAGGAGGTGGTGCGCGTCACCCTCGGCGGCAGCGGGAACCGCGGTGTGCTCGGCCTGCGCGGTCAGACATTGGAAGCGTTCTGGCTAATCGCCATCGGCCCCGAGGCCAAGGGGGCCATTGTGGTGGCGGTCACGCCTGGCGGCGCCGCCGAGCAAGTGCGGCTACGGGCGGGCGATATCATCACGCGCGTCGAGGGCCAGGACGTCGCCACCATGGCCGACGTGGCGCGCCTGATCGGCCAGGCCGGCGCGGGAAAGCAGGTTTCCATCCAGATCTGGAGGCCCGACGGCGACTATAAGACGTTCGTCGCTCGGCTCACCGCCCGCGCCAACAAGCAAGACGTGCATGCGGCGCTGGCTCTCGCCAATCTTTATCAGCTGGGGATTTTCGGCAGCAAGGATGTGCCGGAGGCGCTGAAGTGGCAGCGCAAGGCGGCCGAGACCGGATCGACGGCGGCGATGATCGCACTTGGCAATACGCTGGCGACGGGCGAGGCCTCCGAGAAGGAGAAAGATCTACCCGAAGCCGTGCACTGGTACAGGAAGGCCAGCGAGGCCGGCGACGCCCGCGCCATGGCCTTGCTCGGGTCAATGTACCAAAGCGGTCTTGGCACGGCCAAAGACGAAGCCGAGGCGGTGCGCTGGTACCGCAAGGGTGCCGATGCCGGAAATCCCGAGGCGATGGCAGCGTTGGCCCAGATGCAGCTCGATGGCAAAGGCACGCTCAAGGATGAGGCGGCGGCAGCGGTGCTGTTGCGCAAGGCGGCGGACGCCGGCAACGCATTCGCGATGACACTGCTCGGGGCCGCATATGCAGAAGGCAGGGGCGTGCCCAAGGACGAGGCCGAGGCCGTGCGCTGGTATCGCCGCGGCTCTGACGCCGGCAACCACGCAGGCACTTACCGGCTGGGATGGGCCTATAACAATGCGCGGGGCGTGCCCAAGGATGACGTGGAAGCCCTGAGCAACTTTCGCCGGGCCGCCGATAACGGCCTCGCCGCGGGGATGGTCGCCGTCGGCGACATGCACGCCGGCGGCTTCGGCACGCCCAAGGACGACGCCGAAGCCACGCGCTGGTATCGCAAGGCGGCGGACGCCGGCGATACCGGCGCCATGTACACCATGGCCATCCGCAGCGAGTTCGGCCTGGGGACGACGAAAGATTCTGAGGCGGCGGCGCAATGGGCGATCGCTTCCGTCAAAGGCGGCTACGACTATGCGCGCACGCAGTTGATCGCCGAGGCCGGCAAATGGAGCGCCGACTTCCGCCGCGCGCTACAGCGGAAGCTGAAGGACGCGGGGCACTACGCCGGCGACATCGACGGGCGCATGGGCGCCGGCGTCAAGGACGCGCTCGACAAGCTGGCCAAGTCGCAACCGGCGAGCCCATAGCCCGTGATGCGCTGTCGCGAATCGGCGGCACCCGTCCCGCCTAGTACGCCCAGCGGTCGTAATCGCCGTCGGGGAGGTCGTCGGGCGCAATCTCGCGCAGGCGCCGGCGCCGCATGGCCCGCTCACTGTAAGGTCCCTCGGACCACGCCCCTTCGCCCTCGTCGGCCCACTCCGCGCCGCGCCCGCCTACCGGCGGTCCGCTCGCCGACATCGCGTAGCCCTCACCCTCGAAGCGCTGCCACGTCACCGTCACCTTGGTGCCGATGGGCACGCGCGGATAAAGATCGAGAACGTCGCGATTGAACATGCGGATGCAGCCCTTTGAGGCCGCCGTGCCGATCGTCCACGGCGCATCCGTGCCGTGAATGCGGTAGGTGCTGGAGCCGAGATAGAGCGCGCGCACGCCGAGCGGGTTCATCGGATGGCCGCCCGGCACCCAGCTCGGCAGCTTCGGATTTTCGCGCAGCATGTCCGGCGTCGGCCGCCACGCCGGATTGACCTTCTTGTCGGAGACCTTGGTGACGCCCTGCCAGCGGTCCTGCTCGCGGGGGATGGCGACCGGGTAGCTGATGGCCTCGCCGACGCGGGTGATGAGGTAAAGCCGGCGATCGCCGAAGCTGACGATAACCTGGCCCGGCGTGTACTTCGGGTTGAAGCGCACGAGCTCGCGGCCGCTGCCGTTGCTCTCCTCTTTGCCGCCCCAGTCCCAGAACAGCTGCGCCGACGCCGGCTGGCTGTGCGCGGCGAGGCCAGCCAGCAACGCCAGAACGGTGCAGCATGTTCGGCCGCCAATGCGTCTCATCGCCTTTTCCTACTTCCGATGCCGGAGCAGCCCCCTGCGCTCGCCATCCCTCCTGCGACAGCAGTGTGGCGGTATCGCGATATTTGCGCGGCAGACTTTTGACCGGGGCGGCGTGGTGGCCTATCGCCAGCAGGCGGGCAGCGCCACGGGCGGCCGATCTTCCACGCAGCACGCGTCGAGCGCGTGCGGAAACGACAGCGGCTGCTCCAGCGGTCCTTGCACGCGGTCCTTGCGATAAAAGGTGAACTCCATCACCGGAGGCACGCTCAGGGACGAGCGGTTAACGGGTGCCGCGCAATTGTTCGGGTGCGCATGCACGACATGATGGTGGCGCGTGAGCTTGTCGAACACGGGCTTCATGATGTCGAAGGCGAAGCGCTGGAACATCTGGTCGAGCTCATGGAACTCGATGACCATGATGCGGAAGCGCTGCAGCAGGCTGTCGCTCATGCCCGCCAGCACCCGATACTCCGCCCCCTCGATGTCCATCTGCAGCAGCAGGTCGCCCGGCGGCGTCTTTGCCGCCAGATCGTCCATGGTCATGGCGTTCTGCGTCGCGGCGATGTCGACGAACTTGCGGAAAAAATGAAAGCGCGGATGCTGCTTGGGCGGGCCGCTGACCGAGGCGTCGGCCATCAGGACATCGATCCCCAGATTGGCGATCTCTTCATCGAAGCCGCATTCCGAGGAGACGCCGGGGGAGATGCAGGCGGAGATGCCTTCGAGATCGTCCGGCATCAGGTAGCCGCCGTCGCCAGGCGGCCCGAAACGCTTGAGGCGGATTGCCGTCTTCGGCTTGATGTTCTCGATCAGGGCCGCGGCGTCGTGCGGTCGCGTCGCATTGCCGACGGCAATTCGATCCCCGAAGGCGCGTTCTAGCGAGCGGCGAATCCAACGATCCATGAAATTGGATGACCTCAAATGTATTTGCGTATTGCCGAGTGGGCGATCTTAGGTTCCGTCCACATGCCAGGCAACCGTGACCGCCTTGATGGCTGGGTACGGTCTCGACCGCCCCGCGAGGCTCAACGCGGCCGGTTGCCGGGCGGCACGGCCACGCACTGCATGTCCTTGGTGCACTCGAAACCAACCTCGCAGTACTGCGTATGGTCGGAGCAGGCGCGTTTCGAAGTCAGCGAGATGCATTCATCGGGGGCGCCACACATGTAGCCTTCCGAGCAGCTCTTGGCGTTGCCGCAGCAAACGCTGCCCGCCTCGCCGTATGTCCCGTCCGGACAACAGACGCTGCCCTCCGGCGCGCATCCCCCGCCGTACTCCTCGGGGCACTGCTGTTGGCCCTTTTTGCAGGAGTCGGCCGACACCGTGCTCACGCCGGTGAGACCGATGAGCAAAAGGCAGGGCAGGAGCAGCAAAGCGCGGCGCATGCCCAACTGTGTTCCATAGGCGCGGCGAGGCGGCAAGTCCGTACACGGCACTGAGGGGGGATTTGGATAACCGGCCCGGCGCGCTGTTGCGCTTGGGCAAATGTTGGGCACTGGCAATTCGTAGCCTGAAGGGCGCCGCCGTGGCCGCTCAACGGCGCCACCAGTCGAGCACGCGCAGCGCACGCAGCGTGCTCCAGCGGCTGGCCTCGCCGACACCGGTCTCCACGTCGAAGGCCAGCCGCCCGATGTGATCGGCAGGGATGCCGTCAAGCGGCCAGCGCCCGTCCTCGCCTTGCCGCTCCTCCACCACCGCCACCGCCTCGGCGACGCGTTCGTCCGGCTTGACGCCGGCCTTGCGCAGATAGTCGAGGCCGCGCAGCACGTCGTAGTGCCAAACGGGCGGAAACAAGAAGCGTGTCCAGCGGTGATTAATCACCTCGCCGGAGGACAGCGACCGCAACATGCGCCGCTCGAGCAGATAGTCCTCGCCGCGCGCGCGCGCCTGCGTGACGGCCGTCGTCGGCCCGTGCGCATTCTCATACTCCAGCAACCCCTCCAACACGCAGATCGTGGAGTGGAACGAGGCGCGTGTGCTGGGCGGCGCCTCGCAGTTCCAGCCGCCGTCCGCGAGCTGCTCGCCGAGCAGGCGCGCCAGTAGCGGGTCGACCTCCGCGCCGAAGTAGGCGCCCGCCGCCAGGATGCGCCCGTTGATCCAGGCCTCGGTCTCGCCGTCGAAGAAGGGACGCCCGTCGAGCTGCCACCAGGTGATGCGTTCGCGCACGCCGGCGACCGCCTTGCGGACTTGCTCACCCGCCGGATCGGCGCCCAGATCCCGCAAGAGCTGCAACGCGTCGGTGGTGGTCATCCAGCCGTGTTCGGTCTCGTCATTCCAGTGGCCGTCGGCTGTCTGACACGCGAGCAGGTCGGCGCCCCAACCCTCCTCGACGACGCGCGATCGCTCAGTCGCGACGGCCTCGCCCGGCGCATCGGTGAGGTCGCGCATCGCCTGCCAGCGAATCGCCGGATCGCCATCCAGCAACCAGTTGACGACCGCCGCACGGCTCTCCATGCCTTACCCCCCTCCAGCCCGGAACGAGCCATTATTCCCGTCACGGCAATTCGACGAATCCGAGACGCCGGTGTGAGGCATTGGTGACCGTCGACGCCTGATCGAACGCGTCGCACGCAATCGTGTGGCGTGCTAAGGCAAGCGTCGAGCCGCAAAGCCAGGAGCGCATGCGCCCACACCCGCCCGCACCGCAGATTTTCCGCATCCGCGCCATCGCCGCTGTCCTCACGCTGACGCTCGTCGGCGTGGCGGGCTGCTCGGGGATCGGCACGCAAGACGGCAGCGCGCCGCTGCCCGCCGATGCACCCATTGCCGGCGCGCCAACCGCCGACGCGGCGGTGCGCTCGACCCCCGTCGTGCCCGGGCGCGCGGCGCGTGTCTTCGTCTTCGCCGGCTTCGGTGATAAATGCGAGCCGGTGGCGGCGCCGCAGATCACCATCACGGCCCCGCCCGCCAATGGCGAAGTAACGTTCGTGCCGGGCCAGGAGACGACGATCCAGTATTCGGCGCAGGGCACCTGCATCGGTCAGAAGACCAAGGGCACCGGTGTTTACTATACGGCGCGGGCCGGGCAGCAAGGAACGGACCGCTTTTCGATCGCGGCGAAGCTGGCAACAGGCGAGACGGCGAGCCGCACCTTCGAAGTGCGCATTGCCGAGTAGCCATCCGCCCCCTATGTCGGCTCTTGCAACGGAGGCCTATTTCGTCATGGGGATCGTGCTTTGACTTGGCGCTCAGCTTCGCGCGGGCTTGCCGCTCTGTTCGCGCTGATGCTCGCATCGCTCTCGCTCGTGCCAAGCCTGTGCATCCCGGCCGTCGCACAGGATCAGCCGGCCAAGCTTACGCAAGAGCAGGCGGAGGCGCTGCAAAAGTATGACGATGCGCTGAAGGAATTTAAGGCGGTCCTCGCCCAGCGCCGCGCCCAGATCGATGCCAAGCAAAAGCTGTCGAACTTGCCGGGGCAGGCCATCTACCTCGCCCGCCTCAACGTCATGAGCACCTACAAGGATCTCACCGACGCGCTGCCGTCGCGCATAGGGCGGCCGAACAAGTTCAACGTTCCTCCCGCCTACTTCGACGCCGACATCGAGCCGCTCATCGAGGAGTACGCGGCTCTCTTCCGCGGCATGCAGGCGCCGCCGAAAAGCGCACAGGCGTCCGATACGCCGTTCGAGGACGTCGCCGTTCTCGGCCGGGCCATCGCCCGCGCCAAGGGTCTCGACGCCGCTACTGCCGACGCCGCCGCGCGCATCAGTCTCGGCGTCTTCTTCGCCGAGACCAACGGCAACCAGAACATCGGCAACGCCCGCTCCAACACCTACAAGGGCAGCCTGCAAACCGGCACTTCCGAAGACCGCAGGGGACGCCGGAAGTGGGCGGCGCTCAAGCCGAAGATCGCGGAAGTCGATCCGGCAGTCGCCGCGCGCGACGCCAAGGAGGAGGCGCGCATCGGCAAGGGCGACCAGCGCTACAATCACTGGACCGCGGTGCGCAACGGCCTGATGAACGCGCATGCCGATCTCTTCGCGCAACTGCCGGAGATCATGCGCATGCTGCCCGACGAGATCGATCAGATGAAATTCTTCCAGCTCATCCAGATCATCCCCAGCCCGACGCGTTCGGCTTTCAACTCCGGCAACTTCGAGGCCTACAGGATTTCCGATGCGCGCATCATGGGCTACCTGCGCAACAACTCCATCTTCACCTTCGGCAAGAAGGACCGGGCGAAGACCTCGGCGACCTTCCGCGAAATCCTCGATTCGATGTGGCTGTTCAATTCCAAGTTCGAGAAGGCGCGCGTCAAGTTCGCTGAGATCAAAGCGCAGTAGGGGGATCCTGTTTCGAGCAGGACATCGCTGGCTGCGTCGCTTGAGGCTACGGCCCTCAGCATCGAGCGACTTGCGCGGCCCGCGCCACCTCTAGTATGCAGCCGGACAGGTTCACAGGCACCCAACGGAGAAGCCATCATGCCCAATATGTCGGACTCGCGCCGCAAGGCCATCCAGGCCAAGCAGCGCAAGGCGGAGAACGCCAAGAAGCGCGAAGGCAAGATCGCCAAGAAAGAGCGCAACGCCAAGAAGACCACCGCGGCCCGCTAAGACCGCCGAGCACCGGCGGCGCGCCCATCCGCGCCGCCGCCGTGACGGCTCCTAGTTGTCGCCGTGACCCGTGCACGAGTCGAGGTAGCGCTTGCAGTCGTCGTCCCTGTCCGTGCGGCTGCAGCGGGCCTTCAACTCCTTGCAGGACACCCCCGTGCCGTTCTTCTTGGTATTGCTGCTGTAGTGCCCCTTGGGCCAGCACTGCCCCTCACCCCATTCACCACCGTTGTCGCGGCACCGCTGCGGCGCCGACTCGCGCGCGTCGTCCCGCTCGGCCTTGGTCGTGCACGTCTGGAACAGCTCCGCCCGCGCCTCACCGATGGCGCATAGGATGCCGCCCCACTGATAGCCGCTGCCGCCGCCCGAGTAGGTGATCTTGAACCAGGGAAAACCGTTCTCGAATACCTCGGTCTTTTCCACCAAGGTGACCGGGTCGCCCTCCTGCAACGAGCCGACCTTGGCGTAGCTCTGCCCGGGCCCGTTGCGGACGATGCCGCCCCATGAGCCGGCCGGCATCGGATAGGTCGCCGGTGCCGCTGCGGCCGGCGCAGGCGACGATGGCGATGGCGCCGCCCCTGCCGCCGGCTGCTCGGTCAGCTTCTTCACGTAGGCGCGCGCCAGGTCGGCGTGAAATCCCTTGGGATAATTGGAAAGAAACGCGTCCCAGGCTTCGACCGTGCCCAGCTCCTTGGCCGCCTCGAACGCCTGCTTCTCCGCTTCCGCCGGTTGCGCCTGCGCGCTTCCCCACGGACTGACGCCTGCCGGCAAACCAGCGCAGGCGACGACGGCGAACAACGCGGCCGCCAGGCAGTGGCGCGCGGTCAGGCCGATGGCGAGCTTAAACATGCGGAAATTCCCCCGATCAATACGCCTGCAACAAACCCCTCTTGCCGCAGCCGATCAGCCGCCGGTCTCGTTCGGCTGACACTGGCCGTAGGGGTTGCGGTACATGCCCGCCGGACACGCCTTGTTCTTGTTCTTGGTGCCGCGGTCGCGCTCGGCCTTGGTCTTCGGCGCGCACTTGCCGTTGAGATAAATCATGCCCTGGTCGACGCACGCGGCTTTGGCGCGGCGTTCGATGGTCGCTTTCGATGGCTGTTCCGACTTCTTCTTGCGCGGCACGCAAGCGGAGCCGTCGTAGTCCATGCCGCTGTCCTTGCAGGACTGCTCGGGCGTCGGCCCGTGCTCGTCGCTGTCGGCCTTTTTGCGCCCGGACAGTTGATCCTCGGGCAGCAGCCGCGCCACCGAAGCGCCCTCCGCCGGAAGGAAGAGCTGCCGGCAGCTCCCTTCCTGGTATGCGGCGATCCAGGGATGCGTGACATACGTGTCCTGCACCAGCTCCGCACCGGGCTGCAGCTCGCCGTACTCCTTGAGCGCGCCCTTGAAGTCGATCCACTGAATGATGAGCGTCGCGGCGGATTCATTGATGAAGTGGATTTTTGCCGGTTCCTTAGAGGTTTCCGATTTCAGCTTCGTCGCCTTCTCGCATGACACCTCGCGCGCCGGCGGCAAGTTTGCGGCGGACTGGGAAGGCGCGGGCGCGGCTGCCGGAGTCGGCGTAGCAGCGCCAGCGAGCTTCTTGACGTAGGCGCGCGCCAGATCGGCATGGAAGCCAGTCGGATAGTTGGCAAGAAACGCGTCCCAGGCTTCGACGGTGCCGAGTTCCTTGGCCGCCTCGAAGGCTTGCTTCTCCGCATCGGCCGGCTGCGCCAGGGCCGTTCCTGCTGACTGGAGGATGATGTTCGGTGCCGCGGCAAACCCGGCGAGCCAGAGGCCGGCGGCAATAACGACAGAAATCTTGCGCATGAAAATCCCCGGTGGCCGGCGGCCGCTCCCTCGAATGAGCCGAGTTGTAACGCGCACGCCGAGCACAAGTCCAACGCCTTGCGCGGGGCGGCGATCGCCCGGAGCCAGCATTCAAACTCGGTATGACCAGCACATTCCCGCGCGCGGCGGCGAAGGCAGTCCTGCCGCAGGGCACGACCGGCAGCTCGAGCCTTCCGACACGTCGACCGGCTCGGTTAGATCACCCGTGACGCCCGTACCTCCCGTGCCATCCGGCCCGGAAGCGTTGAGGCGGACGGGCTAGGGCGTTGGCCGGAAAGGACATCGCGGCTTTGGCCTTTGTCTTGCCCCGACTCTCGGCGTACCAATGGCGCATGGAACACGGGTGGGGCACCCCCAGCGACGCGGCCCGCCACGGCAGACGCCGCTTGGCGGCCCTAGCGCTGCTCGCCGCTCTCGCCAGCCCCGTGTTGCTGCTGCCTACCCATCGTGTCGCGGCCGAGCCACCGGTCGACACCGGCGCGCTGCCCCCGGCGGCCGTACCAGCCCCCGCGGCGGCGCCACGCCCGGCCAAAGCGCCCAAAGCGGCGGCGCCCTCGGCCGCATCGGCTGCCGCGGCGGCAAAGCTCGCCGACATCTTCAGCCAGGTCGGCGACCAGATCTACGAGGATTGCATTTTCGAGCTGTCGGAAGAGCAGCTCGAGGTGCAGCACGCGCTCATCCAGGCGTACATCACGCAGGGCGCCGACAGCGCCCTCGCCCGCCAGCTCGCCGTTAAGCAGATCCAGCCGCCCAAGCTCTCGGACAAGTGCGAAGCCATCCGCGCGCAGCCGGCCCCCGCGCCCTCGCCGTGGGAGACGACGGTCTCCAAGAAGCCGAAGAAGCCGGCGCCCAAGCAGCTCGCCGAGGCCGAGCCTGAGTCCACCGTGCCGGAAGCCCCGGTGCCGACGACGCCGGCCGCCATTGCCCTGGCGCTCGCCGACAAGAAGCCGCTGCCGCAGTGGGACTGTGCCCCCAACGTCGATTTCGTCACCATCAAACTCAACGGCTATCAGCGCAAGCTGACCGGCGGCGAGATCTGCAATCCCTACGAGGACGTCGTGCGCGAGGTGCCGGCGGAGGCGGGCAACTTCCGTCTCGGCTATACCATCCGCAGCGGACGCCTGTTCGTCATCTCCGAGGATCCCAAGTGGAACGGGCGCACCATCGCCTGGGCCATCTCCGGGCGCGACGTATGCCGCAACAATCCCGATCCAGAATGCTTCGCCGCTCGCGCCGTCGGGCCGCTGCCGCCGGGCGAATACTCCTTCTCGTCCGACAAGGAGCGGCGCGTCAGTTGGGGACCGAAGACCAAGCGCAACGTCGCCGGCATTTGGCTGCGCAAGCTGTGGCACAAGGAGCGCTACAGCAAGGCGCAGACCAAGGCGATCCTGGCGCGCGGCAACATTGCCATCCACGTCCGCCTCAAAGGCGAGATGTCGGAAGCCTGCCTCGGCCTCGAGCCGAAGGGCTGGGCCTATGTCGCCTCGCTCATCAAGGACGGGCGCGCCACCGGCGTCAACGTGCACATCGACGAGCCGCATCCGCAGATCGCCGAGGCGCCCCCCGTCGTCGTCGGCTCCTCGTTCTCGCTCACATCGCTGTTCAAGTAGCTGCGTCGTGCCGGAGGCGCGCAAGCGAGAAGTGCCGGAGGCGCGCAAACGAAAATGTCCAGGGCGATCGCGTCCTAACCGCCACGTGGCCGCATGACGAAGCCGGCCACCGCGCCGGCGGCGACCGCGGCAACGGTCGGCATGTAGCCGCCGTGGGTCACGCCCAGCGCCGCCTGCAGGATCGCCGATACGACGCCGGCGACGACGCCGGTGCCCGACGCCATGATCATGGTGCGCATGTCGCGGCCGCCGAACAGCAGATAGCTAAGCGAGCCGACCGCCAGGCCGGCGAGCACGGCGGAACCGGCGAGGTCGAGGTAGGTCGAGATGAATTCCGACATGTCAAAATGCCTTCCGATCAATCATCGCGCTCGCGGCAGGTCTGACACTCCGCCCGCTAGCCGGCGCCAGCATTTCACGCCCGGCGCGGCACCACCAGCTTCGAGGTCATGATCTGCACCACCTCGCCGCGCTGATTGCGCGTCTCGCTGCGCACGACGACGATGCCGCGATCGGGCTTGGAGCGCGACGGCGTCACCGCCAACACCTCGCTCACCACCTGCAGCTCATCACCTGGGTAGGTCGCGCGTGGCCAGGCCACCTCGCCACCGGCGCCGATGACCCCGCCCGCAATCGGCGCGCCGCCCTGCACCAGCAGCCGCATCGTCACCGCTGCCGTGTGCCAGCCGCTGGCGACCAACCCACCAAACAGCGAAGACGCCGCCGCCACCTCGTCGAGGTGAAACGGCTGCGGATCGAACTGCGCGGCGAACTCCTTGATGGCCTCGGCCGTCATGCGCTGCGTGGCGCTGGTGAAGCGCTGGCCGACGTGCAGATCGTCGAGGTAAAGGCGCTCGCCCATCGGCGATCTCTCCCTGCTCGCGTGGGCGTGGCCCCCGTGCTTCACATCGGCAGCACCGAGCGGAGCTGGTCCTCGTACTGCTTCACCGCCTCGAGCGCGCGTTTCTTCATCACCTGATCGAGCGGGCTGTCGCCGGCCTTGAAGCCGTCGATGGCCTTCTGCGCGTTGGTGACGATGCGCGTCGCCCCCGCCTGCGGGTTGAGCTCGCGCAGGGTCATCGCCTGCAGCAATTGCGTGAGGATGACACCGGTGGCCAGCGACAGGCCGCGCAGCTCGGCGAGCTCGCGCTCCAGGCGCTCGTGGACGTCGTTGGCGTCTTTGCTCTCGGTCATGGAACAGCTCCGTGCGCGGGGGTTGGCTTGGCCCCGCTATCTACCAACGGAAAGCGCCGCGCGCAGCCCCGTTCTTTGCGACGAATAGCGCCTTGCGGCACCATCGCCCGGCGGGGGGCCCTCAGTCGGGCTTTGACGCAGCCGCCGCCGGCAGGTTGACGCGGCGCGACAGCTCTTCGGCGCTTTCCTTGCGCTCGCTGTAGCGGTCGACGAGGTAGCCGGCGTGGTCCCTGGTCAGCAGCGTGAACTTCACTAGCTCCTCCATCACGTCCACCACGCGGTCGTAGTAGGCCGACGGCCGCATCCGCCCGGCCTCGTCGAACTCCTGGAAGACCTTGGCCACCGAAGACTGGTTAGGGATGGTGATCATGCGCATCCAGCGGCCGAGGACGCGCATCTGGTTGACGGCGTTGAACGACTGGGAGCCGCCGCTGACCTGCATCACCGCCAGCGTCTTGCCCTGCGTCGGCCGCACCGCGCCCACCGACAGGGGGATCCAATCGATCATGCATTTCATGACACCGCTCATGGCGCCGTGGCGCTCGGGCGAGCACCAGACTTGACCTTCCGACCAGGCGGCGAGCTGGCGCAGCTCCTGCACCTTCGGGTGCGTCTCGGGGGCGCCGTCCGGCAGCGGCAGTCCGGCCGGATCGAAGACGCGCGTTTCGGCGCCGAAGGTTTCCAACAGGCGCGCCGCCTCGAAGGCGAGGAAGCGGCTGTACGAGCGGGCGCGCAACGATCCGTACAACAACAGGATGCGCGGCTTGTGATCTGCCGGCTCCGCGACCGCCAGCTTGTCGGCCGCGGGAATGCGCAGATGCGCCTGGGAGACGTTCGGCAGCGCGCCATCGCCGGCGCCGTTCTTGCTCATTCCTGCTCCACAGGTTCGGCGTCGCGGGCGACGGCACTGCGTTGCTCCGACGCAAACAGCCAGTGCGCCACCAGCAGGCCGCACACGGCGCCAACGAGTTGGGCCGCGATGAAGGCCGGCACGTCCTCCTGGCGAATGCCGGCGAAAGTGTCCGAGAAGGCGCGCGCGATGGTGACCGCCGGATTGGCGAACGATGTCGAGGCGGTGAACCAGTAGGCGGCGATGATGTACAAGCCGACGGCCATCGGCACGGCCGCCGCCCGGGCTCTCAGCGTTGCCAAGATCGTCAGCAACAGCCCGAAGGTGGCGATGCCCTCGGCCAGCCATTGACCTGGGCCGCTGCGGATCTTCACGCCAACCTGCCATAGCGGCAGCTCGAACATGGCGTGCGCGGCAATGACGCCGACGAGCGCCCCGCCAATCTGCGCCAGGACGTACAGCGCCGCATCGCGACCACCGATGCCGCCGCGCAGGTAAAAGACGCCGGTCACCGCCGGATTGAAATGCGCGCCGGAGACGGGACCGAGCATGGTGATCAGCACGACGAGGATGGCGCCGGTCGGCAGCGTGTTGCCGAGCAGGGCCAGCGCCTCGTTGCCGCCGGCCAGCCGCTCACCCATGATTCCCGAGCCGATGACGGTGGCGAGGAGAAATGCCGCGCCGATAAACTCCGCCCCGAGCCGCTGCGCCACCACGTTCATCGCGTCGGCTCCGGCTTCGCAGCCTGCGTCCGCCCGATGTCATCGAGGCGGCGTTGCAGCGACAGCTTGTCCAGCGAGGCCAGCGGCAGGTTGGTGAAGATGCCGATGCGCTGGTACAGCATGCGATGCGTGTCGGCGAAAGCGAAGCGGCGCTCGCTTTCGCTTCCCGTCGCCGCCGACGGATCCGGCAGCCCCCAATGGGCGGTCATCGGCTGCCCGGGCCACACTGGACAGGTTTCGTTGGCGGCGTCATCGCAGACGGTGAAGACGAAATCGAGCTGCGGCGCCCCGGCAGCGGCGAACTCCTCCCACGACTTGGAGCGCAAATTGCGCGTGTCGTAGTTCAGTTGATCCAGCAGTTGCAGGGCATAGGGATGCACCCGCCCGCTCGGCTGGCTGCCGGCGCTGAAGCCTTGGAAGCGGCCGTTGCCGAGCCGGTTGAGCACGCACTCGGCGATGACGGAGCGTGCCGAATTGTGCGTGCACAAAAACAGGACGTTCAATGGTTGCGTCACTTTTTGCCTCCCTTACTGGTACAGAGCACATTCGACTTCTTGAAAGCGGTGCCGCAGAGCTCCGGACTGCCGCGGCAGCAATCCTCGGTCAGGTAGGTCAGCAGCTTGCGCATGCCGTCGAAATGCACGGCGTAGCGCACATAGCGCCCCGTGCGCGTCGACGTAAGCAGGCCGGCGCGATCGAGCTCCTTCAAATGAAAGGACGCGGCCGTCGGCGCCGCCCCCACCGCCTCCGCGATCTCCCCCGCCGGCAGGCCCGAAGGCCCTTCGCGCACGAGCAGACGGAAGATGGCGAGGCGCTGCGGATGCGCCAGCGCGGCAAGCGAGGTGACGGCTTCCTTGGCGTTCATGCGCAAGCATACTACAAGGATTGTTGTAGTCTTCAAGCCTGATGTTGGACAGGCTCGTGCACGCCAATCGCGAGGAAAAACGCCCGCCGGGTTTCCGGCGGGCGTCTCGTTCAATCTCGCGATGCGTCGGCGCGGCTTACTGCTCGCAGGGCACCGTCAGCGTCATGCCGACCGAGGCGAAGAACTTCTTGCAGTCCGTCGGCTTGGCAGCGGCTTCCACCTTGGCAACCGGCGCCTCCTTCGCGGCGGTATCGGCGGCGGCCACCGTGATGTCCGAGTTCTCGCTCTCAGCCGCCGTCGCTTCGACCGGATCGGCCTTAGCGACCTTCACCGGCTCGGACTTGGCAACCTTGGCGACCTTCGCCGGCTTGTCCGCGGCCTTCGCCAACTTGGCGACCGGCTCGCTCTTGGCGATGCGCCGCTTGACCGAATAGCCGCCGGACGATCCGTGCGAAACCGCGTTGTCACCTCGGCCATAGGCGAGGGGCGACGTCGCATGCGGGCGCACCACCTCGGGCACGTACTCGCAAGAAAGGCAGGCCTGCGCGCCGGACGACAGAAGCGTGCCGGCGGCGATGAGGGCGGTGGCGGTGGCGATGAAAGTGCGGGTCACGGAAGTCTCCTGTGGTTGCATGTCTGTCTCTTGGGCAGATCATGCCGCGGCGGAGAGGCCCGGGCTGTTCCCGACGGAACCGGCTGGACAAAAATTAGAAAGGCGCGAAAACGCGCGCTGAATCAATATCTTGCTGGAAAGTGGAACGGCGCCAGCGGCGCCGTTCGCGTGGCGCCGGACCGTCAGTCCATGGTGATGGCGAAAACCTTGTAGTCCTTGGTGAGGCGGAAGTCGTAGTTGCCCGACTTGCACTTCGCGTCCTCGGCCTCGAGCACGCCCGAACCCTCGGCTTCCTTCTCGTACTTGCCGCCTTCGCAACCCCAAGCGCTGACCGCCTCCTTGATCTTGGCGGCCTCATCGTCGGTCACTTTCTCATCGGCGAGAGCAGCGCTGCAGCACATGCCCAAAGCGAGCGCGGACGCTAGGATCGATCGCATGAGTAACTCCCCATATCAGCTATCGGCGGCAAAATTGCCGATTACCGAGTTAATGGAAATTCTTCCTGACGTCGTAGGGACAACTTCCCGACGGTGACGACGCGCCGCAGACCGTCGCGACTGTGCGAACGCGAATGGCACTTCGTCGGGAATTTTGTCGCCACGCATCGGGAAAACCGCCCGAAGCTGACACGAGCTAAGGATGGTACCTCTCGGAGCCGCGGGTATGCCCATAATCCTGCGCGGGGCGGCGCCCGTGCCGCTCAAAAACAAATAGCTTCGCGGCCCTCTCCACCCCGCACCCCCTTCACTTCTCAAATTCCGCGAGGCGCCGCTTCGCCGGCGACAAGCGTGTGTCGGCCGCAGCAGGGAGGAACGCCCGTGCGCAAGCGATCGTGAACCTTCGCGCTGTATCCTGGGGAATAGCCGGCGATCGTCGATCTGCTGAATACCTCTGCCGAACATCCATTCAGGCAATGGTGATTCAAAATGCAGATCAACCGGAGACATATTCTATCGGCTTTGGCTTCGGGCGTGGCGGCGAGCGCGCTCCCGCGCCGGGCCGCGGCGCTTCCCGCCGGCCCGCGAGACGCCGCCAAGCATAGCCTGGTCCTTCCCAACGGCCTGCGCGCCCACTTCATCGAGAACGATTCCGGCTACGTCGCCGCAACGCTGGTTCTGCGCAGCAAAGAGATCAGCCACAACGGTCTCGCCCACATCTGCGAGCACACCTCCTGCGTCGGCGCCGCCGGCACGATGACCGCCGCCGAAGTGACGCGCCTCAACAAGGACTACGTGCAGGACGGCAACGCCTCGACCGAGTCCGGCATGCTGCAGTGGCATGCGTCGTTCCTGCCCCAGTATCTGCCGCAGGTGATGAACCTCTTGGCGGCGACGTCGCTCGATCAGAAGTTCGACCTCGAAACCGTCGCCGCGCAGGCGCGCGTGGTGCTCGAGGAGCCGTACCTCGACAAGTACGACCCCGACCGCGTGGCGCAATGCAAGTTCGACCGCGAGCTGTTCGGCGCTTCCCACCCCTACGTGAAGGAGACGCTGCCCGAGGAGATCGCCCGCTGCAAGCTGACGCCGGCCAAGCTCGCCGCCGAGCTGCGCGACTTCGCCGACTCGGTGCGCCTGCCGGGCAACATGGACCTTTTCCTCGTCGGCAGCATCGAGCCCGACGCCGTCGCCAAGCTGTTGAACGAGCACTTCGGCCGCTTCGCTGCCGCCGCGGGCCCGCGCCTCACTATTCCCCACGTCGCCGTGACGCGCACCTACCGCAGCCTCACCGAGACGTCGTACGAGTTGCAGCGTCCGATGTCGGACCTGAAGCTCGCCTGGAACACCGGCGTCTGCCTCGACGGCCCCGACGCGCGCGTGCTGCTGGCGCTGAGCGAATACCTCAACACCGCCCTGTTCGACGAGCTGCGCGAAAAGGACGGCGACACCTATACGCCGGAGGTGCACTACGAGACCGACGCCTGCAGCGGCATCTTCAATATCGCCATCTCCAGCAGCAAGGATCCGCACAAGGTCGAGAAGAAGGTCTTCGACGTCATCGAGAAGATGAAGACCGATATCGACGCGCGCGAGCTGAGCCGCCTGCGCGATCGCATCGCCTTGAAGCGCTGCAAGGACGCCAAGAAGAACGAGGCGCTGCTCGCCGGACTCGTCGAGCGCACGCTGTACGGCGCGGCGATAGACGATCTGCCGGTCGAGACGGTGACGCGCGAGGAGATGATCGCCGCGGCTCGCCGCTACATGCCCTCGCACCGGCAGGCCTATGTGCGCCTCGCCTTGAAGGGGCAGTAGGTGGATACGCCGGTCGTGTTCCTGAGCGGCATCTGATCCAAATCAAGGGGTTCCGCTCAGCTCCCGTTAGATTTGTCCCCCTATACTTCGACCGGTGTTCGTTGGAGGCGGTCGGAGGGACGAGTTGCGTGTCGAGTTTGAATTGCCTTTCAGCGTCCAAAGCGGTGGCGATCGCCGCGTCGATGCTCGCCTTTGCGCCGCTGACGCAGGCGCAGCCGGCGACTGCGTCGGGGGAGCAACTCTTCCAGGACCGCTGCGCCAGTTGTCACGGCGCCGATGCCACCGGCAACGGGCCAGCCGCCGCGGGGGTGACCCCGCCGCCCGCCGACCTCACCCGCATCAGCGAGCGCGCCGGCGGCACGTTTCCCGCCGCACGCGTCGTCGAGGTCATCACCTACGGCGGTAAAGTCGCCGCTCACGGCACCGGTCCCATGCCGATCTGGGGCAAGGTGTTCAGCGTCGAGGGCGGTCGCGGCAAGATCGGCGCGGCCACATCCCGCCGCAACGTCATCGCCCTGAAGCGCTATCTGGAGACCATCCAGAAATAGGCCATGCGACTATCGCGCCTCGCAGCCGCGCTGAAAAGGTCGCTAGTCGAGTGCAGTTTCGCCGGGCGCAAGGCCGGCGCTTCCCGGTGTTCGCTATCGGCATGCGCATTCAGCGGGTTGCCAAGCACGGGCGCGGCGCGCCACCACGAGGCGTCCGCAACGGCCATCCAAAGTTATTCATCTGCTGTTTAAAAACCGGGCACCCGTGTGCACAACGCGCGGCCGGCAACAATCGGCCGCGCCGCGCCCATGCTAGCCAAGACCCGTTCGTTCCGTAGTTCAGGTGGCGTCACCCGCGTAGGAGGGGATGAAAAATCGAGCGAGGGAGTACGTGGCTTGAAACAGTATTATCTTGCGGCATCGGTCGTCATCGCCGCTGTCGTCGGAAGCATGGCGCCCGCCAGTGCGCAGGTGCGCAATCCTTGGAACGGTTTCTATGCCGGCCTCCACGGCGGCTACGCCTGGCAGGACGTCGACGGCATCTTCAATAACGCCAGCACGCCGACCGTGCTTTCGGCTATCGACCTCAACGGCGCCATCGTCGGCGGCCAGCTCGGCTACAATTGGCAGAGCGGCCAGTTCCTGCTCGGCATCGAGGGCGATGCGTCGACGCTCGTCAACGGCGATGAACACATCACCGGTCCGGGCACGCCGGGGGCCGCGACGTTCGGCGCCGACATGAACTACCTCGCCAGCATCCGCGGCCGGCTCGGCTGGGCGATCAACAACTGGCTGCTCTACGGCACCGTGGGCTGGGGCTTCTCGCGCTTCGAGTTCACCGAGAACATGCCGGCGCAGCCATTTTCAGGAAAGCTCCATCTGGAGGACGAAGGCATCGTCTACGGCGGCGGCGTCGAATGGATGCTCGCCTATGGCGTGTCGCTGCGGGCCGAATACCTGCGCTACGACCTCGGGCAGAGCACGTCGATCCCGATCACCTTCGCCGACGCCGACGTCGGCGACCGCATCGGCTTCGACAACATCGACGTGGCGCGCGCCGCGCTCAACATCAAGCTCAGCAACTAGCAAGCCCGGCGGGCACGGCTAACGGCATTCAGCAATGCCGTTGGCCGTGCGCATGGCCGCCGTCACTGCATCGCGAGCTTCATGAATTGGCCGTCAGAGATCCGGAAGAAGGCATTGCACGGCGCCGCCGTCGCGCAATGCCGACGTTTGCATCAAGAGCGGAAATCCGACATCTCGACGATGTTGCTTTCCGGGCCGTTGATCTCAGAGAAGTGCGTCACCTTGTTGCTGTCGCAGACATAGACCCACTTGTGATCGAACAGCTCGCCGTCGCGGATGTGGCCGAATACAGCGCCCTTGGCGCCGCGCCAGAAGAGCACGGCCGGGCTGCGCTCGGAGTTGACCTTCTCCCAGTTCGGCTCGATGTATTCGTCGATCTTCTTCCAATGGATCACGTCGGCTCTCCCTCGAACGGATTGGTTGCTGGCCTTATGGCCGCATCCGCTCGAAAAGCGAAGCAAATCCAGGAGCACAAGCATCGACGGGACCTATGAACGGTGCTAATGGCACCGCTCCCGCAGCCGTTTTCAAGGCGCCAAAGCCAGGAAATGCCCAACGACATCGCGCCATCAGCGTCCGCTTCCGGCGGCACCGCGGCGAGCAAGCTGGCGGCCGAGATTCGCCGGCGGCGCACCTTCGCCATCATCTCGCATCCCGACGCCGGCAAGACCACGCTCACCGAGAAGCTGCTGCTGTTCGGCGGCGCCATCCAGCTCGCCGGACAGGTGAAGGCGAAGAGGGATGGGCGCAACACGCGCTCCGACTGGATGGCCATCGAGAAGGCACGCGGCATCTCCGTCGTTACCTCGGTGATGACCTTCGAATACGAGGGCGCCGTCTTCAACTTGCTCGACACGCCGGGCCACGAGGACTTCTCCGACCACACCTATCGCACGCTCACCGCCGTCGATTCGGCCATCATGGTCATCGACGCGGCGAAGGGCATCGAGGCGCGCACGCGCAAGCTGTTCGAAGTTTGCCGGCTGCGCGACA
>CAZOOS010000020.1:19071-26120 GCA_964581475.1 uncultured Hyphomicrobium sp. | reverse complement strand
GCCGTCGAGAACATGGCCAACGCCATCAAGAAAGTCTCGGTCGAGCGCGGCTACGACGTGACGGAATATGCGCTCAACTGCTTCGGCTCGGCCGGCGGGCAGCACGCCTGCCTGATCGCCGATGCGCTCGGCATCGAGACGGTGCTGGTGCATCCGCTGTCGGGGCTGCTGTCTGCCTATGGCATGGGCCTTGCCCCGCAGCGCGCCAGCCGCGAGCGTTCGGTGGAGGCCCCGCTCGACGGAGCCACCATGCGCGAGCTGGAGAATCTCGCTTACGAGCTGGGCAGTGCGGCGACGGAGGAGCTGCTCGACCAGGGGGTCGAGCACGATGCCATCGCCATCGGGAGCTTCGTGCACCTGCGTTACGGCGGCACCGACACGGCGCTCCCCGTGTCGCTGTCGGAGCCGGGCTTCATGCGCCGCGACTTCGAGGCGCTGCACCGCCAGCGCTTCGGCTTCATCTCGCCGGAGAAGGACATCGTCGCCGCCGCCATCGAGGTCGCCGCGACGAGCGGGAACAACAACGGTGTCAGACCCGGAGGGTCAGACACCGACGATGCACCATTGGCCGAAGGTGACGGACCCGGAGGGTCTGACACCACGGCGACCCGATTCTATTCACGCGGGGCGTGGCATGAGGCGCCTGTCGTGCTGCGCGCGGCGCTGGTGCCCGGCACCGAGCTGGCCGGCCCGGCGCTGGTCATCGAGCCGCACCAGACCATCGTCGTCGAGCCCGGCTGGAAGCTAGTTCTCACCGCGCGCAACGACATCGTCATGACGCGCGCCATCCCGCGCGCCCGCGAGCGCCTGACGTCGGCCGCCGACCCGTTGCTGCTCGAGGTGTTCAACAACCTGTTCATGGCCATCGCCGAGCAGATGGGCGAAGCGCTGCGCAACACCGCTCAATCGGTGAACATCAAGGAGCGGCTCGACTTCTCCTGCGCCGTATTCGACTCAACGGGCGCGCTCGTCGCCAACGCCCCGCATCTGCCCGTGCACCTCGGCTCCATGGACCGCTCGGTCGAGACCATCATTCGCGAGCGGGGCGCCGAGATGCGCCCCGGCGACACCTACATGCTCAACGCGCCCTACAACGGCGGCACGCATCTGCCGGATATCACCGTCGTCACGCCAGTGTTCGACGATGCCGGCGCGCGCGTTCTGTTCTACGTGGCGAGCCGCGGGCATCACGAGGACATCGGGGGCCTGACGCCCGGGTCGATGACGCCACGGGCGACGACCATCGGCGAGGAAGGCGTTTATATCGACAACGTCAAGCTCGTCGATGGCGGCCGTTTCCGCGAAGACGAGACACGCACGTTGCTGACCTCGGCGACGTACCCCGCGCGCCGGCCCGACAAGAACATCGCCGACCTCAAGGCGCAGGTGGCCGCCAATGCCAAGGGCGAAGCCGAATTGAAGCGCATGGTGGCGCATTTCGGTCTCGACGTGGTGGAGGCGTACATGCGCCACGTGCAGGACAACGCCGAGGAGGCGGTGCGCCGCCTGCTGTCGCGGCTCGATGACGGCCATTTCCGCGTCGAGACGGACCAGGGCACCGCGGTCGAGGTGCGCGTCACCATCGACCGCGACAAGCGGACGGCAAAGGTGGACTTCACCGGCACCAGTGCGCAGCAGCCGAACAACTTCAACGCGCCCGAACCCGTCACGCGCGCCGCCGTGCTCTACACCTTCCGCGTCATGGTCGACGAGCCGATCCCCATGAACGCCGGCTGCCTGAAGCCCATCGAGATCGTCATCCCGGAAGGCTCGATGCTGCGCCCGGCGTATCCGGCCGCCGTCGTCGCCGGCAACGTCGAGACCAGCCAGATCGTCACCAACGCGCTGTTTGCCGCGCTTCGAGCCCTCGGCTCGGCGCAGGGCACGATGAACAACCTGACCTTCGGCAACGACCGCCTGCAATACTACGAGACCCTGTGCTCGGGTGCGCCGGCCGGTCCCTGTTTTGACGGCGCGGCGGCCGTGCACGTGCATATGACCAACACGCGCCTCACCGATCCGGAGATATTGGAGCTGCGCTATCCGGTGTTGGTGGAGGAGTTCTCCATCCGCCGCGGCTCGGGCGGCAAAGGCAAGTGGCGCAGCGGCGATGGCACGCGCCGCGTCATCCGCTTTCTAGAGCGCATGCATTGCGCCATCCTGTCGGGTTATCGGCGGGTGCGCCCGTTCGGGCTCGACGGCGGAGAGGCCGGCGCAGCGGGCGAAAACAGCGTGCGCCGTAGCGGCGGCCGCATCGAGCGCCTTGAAGGCTGCGACGAGACCGTGATCGAGGCCGGCGAGGCTGTGATCATCGTCACCCCTACCGGCGGCGGCTTCGGCGCTGCTTCCTGAGCGCGACCGGTTAACATCTGGCGTGTGGCAATTGGGGTCACCACCCCCGACTTTCAGTCAATTGGCGCATGCCGCCTCTTGCCACACCGCGGGGCGCGCCCTTCATATGCAGGGGGCCCACTGCGAAACGGATAACCACATGACAATGACCGGCGCGGCGCGAGCGAACCTGATACGCGGCACGATCCTGGCGGCGGCGCTGACTATGAGCGCCGGGACTTTCGCCGAGGAGACCGAGCCGGTGTCGCGTACCGGCGCCGACTTTACGGTACGCGACATCGCGGCGGCGCTGTTCAAGGCCAAACCCGGCGAGACTCCGGATTATTCCAACCACGACCTGACCTATCTCGATCTGTCCGGGCTCAACTTCAAAGGCGCCAAGCTCGCCAAGTCGAACCTCTACGGCGCAGATTTCACGGATGCCAACCTGCGCGGCACCGACATGTCCGGCACGCGCCTCGACCGCGCGACGCTGATCCGCGCCGACTTCTCGGGCGCGAACCTGTCGGGAGCCAGCATCCTGCGTCCGACCATTTACACCGATCTCCGCGAGAACATCGCCGATGCGCCGCGCTTTGCCGGCGCCAACCTCACCGGCATCCGGGTCATGGCCAACATGTCGGGCGCCGACTTCCATGGCGCCGACCTCACGAACGCGAACTTCACGCCGCGCGAGGTCAGGGCCGGTCAAGGAACGCTCTCGACGCTGGCTAAGAACCTGTTGAAGTCGAGCGATTTCAACAAAGCCATCATGCGCGGGGCAAATTTCGAGCATGCGGTAATGACGTTCTCGCGCTTTGCCGGCGCCGACCTGACGGGCGCCAATCTCACCGACACCGACCTGTCGCGCGCCGATTTCACCGGCGCCAACTTGACGGACGCCAATCTGACCGGCGCCGATCTCGACGGCGCGACACTGCTCGGCGTCAAGGGGCTCGATACCGTCAAGGGTCTGTCGACCGCGCTCAACTTCGACAAGACCATCCGCTGACGGGCTTGCCCCACTGTCATCCTCGGGCTTGTCCCGAGGACCCAAATGTCAGCACGCTCCGATACTCCGAATGGGCTGATGCGCGTCCGCCTTCGCGACCGGAGTCCGTCGATGGCTGGATCCTCGGACCAAGTCCGAGGATGACATCTTGTCTGGAACGATCGGCTAAACAAAAAAGCCAGGGCGCGAGCCCTGGCTTCGTTTGTCTGCGACCTAGCGCTGCTTAGGCGCCGGCGCCCGGCTGCTGATCGTTGGTCGGCGCCGGACGCGCGCGGCGATCGGCCATGAACTGGTCGAACTCCTCTTTGTCCTTCGCCTTGCGCAGGCGGTCGAGGAACTCGCGGAACTCGCGCTGCTCCTCTTCGAGGCGACGCAGGGTGTCCTCGCGGTAGTCGTCGAAGGCGGCGTTGCCGCTCGAGGCCAAGCCGCCGCGGAAGTCACGACCCCAGCGCTGCATCTTGTGGTCCCAGCGCTGTTGCCAGCGGCCCATGTCACCCGAACGTCCACATCCTCCCATGCGTCCACTCCACAGCAAGTAGGCGAGAATTGCGAGGCCCGCGGGCCAGAACAGGATGAAGGCGAGGACCATCACGGCGATCCACGCGGGCTTGCCGTAATCGTCGAGCGTCGTCACAACCCCAGTCATCGCAGTTTTCACTCCATGTGAATGTTTATCACATTTACATAGTTGGCATCGGGTGGTCCGGCCGTCAAGTGGGCCGAGCAAGAAAATCGGACAGCGGACGCCGCGCCATCTGCGAGTTGCCTAAACATGGGGTGTCCGCGCGCCCGCACCAGAGGATTTCACCATGCCGTCTGAACCTCCCAGATTTGACCCCGACGAATACCAGCGGCCCTTCTGGGAACCGATCGGAAAGTTTGTTTTCGCGTTTGGCTACATGGAGAAGGACATCGACTGGTGCATCAGCGCGCTACTGCGCGCGGATCAGATACGCCAAGGCCCGTCGGTAGCATCACAAATCCGCAACCTGTCGTCGCGCATCGCACTCGTCGGCGCACTCTTCCGACTTGTCGCGTCCGATCCCCAGCAACGAGCCGCTGCCGACGATCTACTTGCACGCGCGAAGAACTTAGCAAGCTACCGCAATTGGCTACTTCACGGTCCCTGGGCCGCGTTCCACGTCGAAACGCAGCGCTGGCAGAAGACCCGCGTCAACCCGCAGAACTTCAAGATGCAATCCATGGAATTTGATGTGGCTTCAATTGAGGAGAAGTGCGCCGAGACCACGAACGTCGCCGTGCAGCTGTCGAATCTCATTCAAAAGGCGTGCGCTGAGCCAGAGAAACGAGTGCCATAGCGAAGCAGGTCGCTTATCCGGCGGGACGCCGAGGCCGTCGAGGTAGATGAGCACCGCCGCCCACAATTGACGTCATGGCCGCGCAGGCGGCCATCCACGCCAGATTCCGCATTCACTTTTGGGGATTGGAGGCAGTGCGCCGCCAAGTCTCACGTCACTTCAACGAAGCATTCGCTGGGACTTGCGTGGATGGCCGCCTGCGCGGCCATGACGGTAAGGGAGGCGTGGCCGCCGTCACTTGTCCGGGGGGACGCCGAGGCCTTCGAGGTAGATGAGCACGGCGGCTTCGAGCAGATCCTCCGGCGCCATCGGGATTGGCCGGCGCGCCGCGTCGCCGCGACCGAACAGCGAAGCGATGCCGTGGCTCAGCGACCAGATGTGCAGCGCCATCATCAGCGATGGCGGGCGCTTCTCCTTCGGCAGCGTCGCCGCCACCGCTTCGCAGGCGTCACGCAGCACCCCAAAGGCGCGATCTCCCGCTTCCCGCACCTCCGGGTAATCACCGATGGGAACTCCGCTCTCGAACATCGCCGAGAACAGCGCCGGCTCCTTGGCGGCGAATTCCAGGTAGGCGCGCCCCACCCGCTCGAAGGCGGCGCGCGGCGTTGGCTTGCCGCCGTTCCAGGCGCTCGACAGCGCCTCGGTGAAGGCGTCGAAGCCGCGCTTGGCGACATCGGCCATCAGCGCGTCGCGATCGCGGAAATGCCGGTACGGCGCCGCCGGGCTGACACCGGCCGCGCGCGCCGCATCGGCGAAGGTGAAGCCTGCCGGCCCCTTCTTGGAGATGAGATCGAGCGCCGCGGTGATCAGCGCCTCGCGCAGGTTGCCGTGATGGTAGCCGCGCCGCGCGCCGGGGCCGTCCTTGTGCCATGCCATGGCGCGCTTGTAGCGCAATTCGCCCGCGGACAGAACGGGGGGCCGCGGCTATGTACGCAGCTACGGGGCGGAAAGAACGTGGACGCTGAACAGGCGCTCAGCATCGGTCCACACCACCTGCGGCCACCATCCGGCACGCTGCGCCAGCGCCTGGAAGCCATCGACGTCGTACTTGTGCGAGTGCTCGGTATGGATGCGCTCGCCGGCGGCAAAGTGGAAGCGGCGGCCGAGCACGGTGACGCTCTGCTCCGCCTGGCTGACGAGATGCATGTCGATCCGGCCGTGGCGCACGTCGTAGCTCGCCGCGTGCGCGAAGCGGGCGATCTCGAAGTCCGCCCCCAGTTCGCGGTTGGCGCGGTGCAGGAGGTTGAGGTTGAACGCCGCCGTGACGCCGGCCGCGTCGTCGTAAGCGGCAAGCAAGCGGCGCACATCCTTCTTCAGGTCGGCGCCGATGATCAGCCTGCCGCCGTCGCCGAGGATGGCGCGCATGTTGGTGAGCAGGTCCACCGCCTCGTCCTCGGTGAGGTTGCCGATGGTCGAGCCGGGAAAGAAGCCGAGGCGCGGGCGCGCGGCGATGGCGGGCGCCAAGCGCAACGGCCGGGCGAAATCGCCCTGCACGGGCAGCACGCGCAAATCGGGAAAGCGCGCCGCGATGCGCGTCTGCGCGTCGCGCAGCGCCGCGCCGCTGATGTCGATCGGCACGTAGGCGTAGAGATCGCGCATGTGCTGCAGCAGCAGCTCGGTCTTGGTGCTGGAGCCGGAGCCGAACTCGATGAGCACCGTGCCCGGTGCGGCGAGTGCTGCCATGTCGGCGGCGCGCGTGCGCAAGATCGCCGTCTCGGTGCGCGTCGGATAATACTCAGGCAGCGCGGTGATACGCTCGAACAGCGCGCTCCCCGTGGCGTCGTAGAAGAAGCGGCACGGAATCGATTTGTTGCGCGCCGACAGGCCTTCGATCAGCGCCTCGGCGAAGTCGCAGCGTGCCTCGACAGCGACCGCTTGGCGCCCAACCTCAATGTTCATGCGGCATCCTCGGCGAGGCGCAGGCCGGTGAACTGCCAGCGCTGAGGCGGGAAGAAGAAGTTGCGGTAGCTGGCGCGGATATGCCCGGGCGGCGTCGCGCACGAACCGCCGCGCAGCACATTCTGGCTGACCATGAACTTGCCGTTGTACTCGCCGACGGCGCCGGACGGCGGACGATAGCCGGGATACGGAAGGTAGGCGCTGGAGGTCCACTCCCACACGTCGCCGAACATCTGCGCCGGCCGGCCGTCGGCCGCCTTTGGCGCGGGACGCGGGCGCAGCACATTGGTGCCGAGATCGTTGCCCACAAGCGGACAGCCGGCACTCGCCGTCTCCCATTCGAACTCGGTCGGCAGGCGCTTGCCGGCCCAGTGCGCGAAGGCGTTGGCCTCGTAATAGCTGATGTGCGTCACGGGGGCGCGCGGATCGACCGGCAGCAGGCCCTCGAGCGTCATCTGGTGCCAGGCGCCGTCGCGCTCCTCCCAGTA
>CAZOOS010000020.1:13025-18971 GCA_964581475.1 uncultured Hyphomicrobium sp. | reverse complement strand
GCAGCAGGCCCTCGAGCGTCATCTGGTGCCAGGCGCCGTCGCGCTCCTCCCAGTAGCCCGGAGCTTGCCAGCCTTGTGCCTTCACCGTCGCCCAGCCGTCGGCGAGCCACACAAGCGGCTCGCGGTATCCGCCGGCCTCTATGAAGGCGAGCCACTCGCCATTGGTCACGCAGCGGTCGGCGAGACGAAACGGATAGAGCAGCACCTCGTGGCGGGGGCCCTCGTTGTCGTAGGAGAAACCGGCGCCGTCGTAACCGATTGAGCGAATGCCGCCGTCGAAGCGGATGTACTCGGCGGCTGCGGTCGCCTCGACCGGCTCGCGCTTGGGATTGGGATCGCGATAAGCCGGCCGCAGCGGCTGGGCGGCGAACAGGCTGAGGATGTCGGTGAGCAACAACTCCTGATGCTGCTGCTCGTGGTTGATGCCGAGCTCGATGAGCACCGCCAGCGGATCGGGGCCCTCATCGACGAAGCCGCGTGTGAACAGCTCCGTGAGCGCCTCGTCGACGTAGCCGCGATACTCGCGCACCTGCTGTGCCGACGGACGCGTCAGCAGCCCGCGCCGGCCGCGCGGCTGCCGCTCGCCTTTGCTCTCGTAGTAGGAGTTGAAGCAGTACTCGAAGTCAGGCGAGAACTCGCGGTAGTCCGGCAAGTGCGGCTTGAGGATGAAGCTCTCGTAGAACCAGGTCGTGTGCGCGAGGTGCCATTTCGTCGGACTGGCGTCGTCCATCGGCTGCACAGTCTGGTCTTCGTCGCTCAGCGGGGACGAAAGCGCGAGCGACAGCTGGCGGCTGGTCCGCAGGCGCTCGTGCAGATCGGGAATGTGTTGTCTGGCTTCGGGATGGGCGGGGGCATGAACCGGAAGCGTTGAGAGCACTTGAACCTCTGGCTGTGAGGGGTGCGAACGGGCTAGGCGGGGTGCAGCGGCGCCTTGCGACGGCAACCGGCATAACTGTTGGACTGATAACGATCTGTTGCAACAAGGGTTCGCCTCAGTGCGCAAATAGTTACGCGCGGCGCCCCCGACTAGACCGCGCGACAGCCGTACCCGCCGCCTTGGATCGATTTGTTTCCACTGCGGATACCCAACCTTCAGCCTCGCGCCGCTAGGCTGATCGGCGGGGGCACGGGCTCCCGCGCTTAAGGGAGGGTCAGATCATGTCACGCCGTGAGCTCGACGTCGGGGCGTTCGTGCACTTCGCCGGCTTCGCCACCGGATACGCACCGCCCGAAGCTTCCTACCGCATCGAGCAGCTTTTGACCCTGCAGGACGGCGCCACCCTCTATAAGATCCGCAACGAAGCCGAGCCGTTCGATCGCGTCGTCGCCGAGCGAGACCTCAGCCGGTCCTGACTGCATCCGAAGGGGAAGCTGCAATGCGCCTGTTGCCGGTTGCCATCGCCATGCTGGCCTGGGTCTCCCTGGCGCACGCCGAAGCCCCCACTGTCGAATTCGGCGGCGAGCACTACACGCTCAATTTCGAGGACCAGGGGCAACAGGAGGACGGCGCGCCCGGCGATGGCGTTGCCGAGTTCACGTTGCCCGGCGAGACGGTCAACGACTGGTCGAAGCTTTTCGCCTATCACGCCTACCCGGAAATGGGCGATGACCCGGTCGCCGCGGTGAAGATGGTCGGCAAGGTCGTCAAGGAAACGAACAAGGACGCCAACTTCGCCATCGTCGAGAATGAGGAGACGGGCGAGGCGATCATCGATTTCCTCACCTGGGCGCCGGAGAGTGACGTGATGGAGTTCAACGTCTTCAAGTATGCGCGCGCCGCCGACGGCAAGGGCCTGGTCGCCATGCAGTATGCTCAGCACATCAAGCTCGGCGAGCTCGACGTCGAAGGCATGCGCGCGCTGCGCACCCGCTCGGTTCAGGATATGGCCGACACCGCCATTTCTCAGGCGCAGACATATTTCGCCCGCAAACAGGGGAAATCTGCCAGCGATGCCGGCGACGAGGAGGAGGCCGACCTTGCACGCACTGGTGGCGACAACTGAAAAACGCTACGTTAGCGCCGTGGTTAGGGGAGAACTCCCATGCGCCTAGCTCTGCTGCTGCTTGCCGTCGTGGCCGCGTCGGCGGTGCCGTTCCCGGCCGGTGCGCGCATTCAACCCGACGTCGTCTGCTGGGAAACCGACATGGAGTTTCCCGTCGCCTGCGAAGATGAAGATTGACACACGCACGGGCGTCACTTGCACACCGTACGCAAGCCGTCGGAGCCGCGCCGCGCCAGGTCGACGTGCAAGTGGTCGTGGTGATTTGAATCGTAGTCCGGACTGAGCACTGTCGTGAAGTTCTCGCAGGCGCCCGCCTGCACGGCGCGCAGGAACGCGCGATCGCGATAGTCGCCGCGCCAGCCTTTCTTCACCGAGATGCTTCGCCCATCGGCGAGGACGAACCCCGACACGTCGAGCGCATTGGCGTGTCCGTGTTCGGAGAGATTTGCGCCGAAGGCGTGGTTCATCGGCCGGCAGGCGTAAGAGCCGGCAATTTTCAGTTCGGCCAGGGGCACGCCGTAGATGCGCCGCGCCGCCGGCTCGATCGCGGTCGACACCCACCGGTTGACCTGCGGGATCATCGGACAACGCAGCAGGGCGGCCGGCCGCAGGGCCACGCGACCACCGTCGGCGGCGGCCAGTTCGAACGGCTGCTCGGCGCCGCACACGCTGGGTCCACCCAGCGATAATTTGGTCTTGATGAAGGGGCTCTCGCGGACGACGCCGGAGGCGAGGCAGGCCCGCTCCTCGGTCGCGCGCCAGGGCTCATCCTTGGCCACGAAGGATTGGCCGCCGCCGCCGCAGGCGGACAGCAGAGTGCAAAGGGTGCCAAGAACTACGCAGAAACGGACGGATGGCATGGCTGGACGGTAACCGCGGTAACACTAACGGTTTGTGAATCTGCCATCTTTCCCAGGCAGATAGAGACCAGCCCAATCCGGCGCATTTGCGATTCGATTGCGGCGCGCTTCAGAGAACTGATGGCGGAACAACGGCGCGCGGCCGGTTATCCACAGCTGCGTAGTCAATTTGCCTTTCGCGTCTACAGACCTGTCACGGTTAACTTGTTAAGTGTTGGCTGTCCGGAGTTAATCCGGGCCCTCGGGCAGCGGCCAGTTCGTAATGCGTATGCGCTGCGTCTCCTGAGTGTGTGAGCGTCTTGGCCCCGGCATTGGTCGCCGCCGATCTCTTGGCAACCCCGCGTTTGTCTTTTGAGATCATGGCGGTAGACCGCCGGGGCCTCGTAATTGCGGCTCATTTGCAAGGAATTCCAGCACCGCCGCCTTGAAGGCCTTGTCGCCCACCGCCTTGTTGTGATCGCGCCCGGGCAACTCCAGGCTTTGCGCCCCGGGGATCAGCGCGGCTAGCTCGGCGGCCGAACCGCCGATCACGTCCTTTTCGCCGACCACCACCAGCACCGGGCAGCGCAGCGCCGCCAGTGCCTCCGGCGTGATAGGCGCCCGCGCCGAGCGAATGCAGGCGGCCAGCGCCTTCAGATCGCTCTTCGTCTGCTCGGCGAAGGCGCGAAACGTGCGCGCCGTCGCGTTGGTTACGTCTTCGATGCTCTTAGCTTCGAGGGCGCGCGCGATCGGCCCGGTGCCGGCCACGCCGCGCACCATATTGAGGCCGAGGCCGCCGAAGACGAGGCTGCGCACGCGGGCGGGATGCGCCATGGCGAGAAATGCCGCGATGCGCGCGCCCATCGAGTAGCCGATGACGTGGGCGCGATCGATCTTCAGGTGATCGAGCAGCCAGCGCGCATCCTCGGCCATGATCGGCGCGCCGTAGGCCTCGAGGTCGTAGAGCTTTTCACTGCGCCCGTGACCGCGGTTGTCGTAGGCGATGACGCGATAGCCGGCTTGCGTCAGCGTCTTCACCCAGCTGGTGTCCACCCAGTTGGTATTTACGTTGGAGGCAAAGCCGTGGATGAGCAGCACCGCGTCGCCGCTGCCCTCGTCGAGATAGGCGATCTCGACCCCGCCTGAGTTGAAACACTGCACGACTGGACAACCCTCTCAGCGTCGTTGGCGCGACACGCTCACCCCTATCATTTGGCCCCCCACGCGGCTATGGTCGAGGCCGCAATCGTCAAATACTGCAGGGCAATTCGATGGCCTCCAGCCCCGTTCCGCACCTCGCCAACGACGTAGGCGCCGAGAAGATCTTCATCGGCGTGCGCGAGATGAACTGCATGGGCGCGCGTCCGCCGTTCGATCATCCGCACGTCTATCTCGACATGGGTGACGACGGCCAGATCCTCTGCCCGTATTGCTCCACGCTCTACATCTACGACCCGCGCCTCGCCGCCGACGAGAGCGATCCCATCGGCTGCCTCGTCAGCCTCGTCGAGGTCGCCGCCTAGGCTTAACGCTTTTCACAACTCGGGCACGTCGCGGTCGCAGCGCCGTAGTAATCGATGACCGTGCTACAGCTCGACCCACAAGCCAACGAGAACGCCGAGGCTGCGCTGGCGCGTGCACGCCAAGGTCAGCCCGGACCGGTGCTCATCGCCGGCGGCGGCATTGGCGGCCTCGCCACGGCGCTGGCCCTCGCGCGCCATGGCATCGGCTCGCACGTTCTTGAACGGCGCCCCGCATTTCACGAGGACGGCGCCGGCATCCAGCTCGGTCCCAACGGGACACGCATTCTGCGCAAGCTCGGCGTCGCCGACGCGTTGCGCCCACACGTCGGCATTCCCGAGGCGTTGAGCGTGCGCGACGGACGCACCGGCAAGGAGCTGGCGCGCCTGCCGCTCGGTCGCTGGATCGCCATGCGCCACGGGGCGCCGTATTGGGTGGCGCACCGCAAGGACCTGCACAACGCGCTGCTGCAAGCGGTACGCGCCGAGCCGCTGATCGCCTTGTCGATGGGGTTCGATGCGGCCGAGATCGCCAACGACGATCGCCACGTCGCCGTCGCCTCCGCGAACGGCCAGGTATGGGCGGGCAAGGCGCTCATCGCCGCCGATGGCATCTGGTCGCCCATCCGCAAGCTGCTGTTCGATGCGGCGGCGCCGAAGTTTTGCGGCAAGAGCGCCGCGCGCAGCGTTATTCTGCTCGACGAGTTGCCGGAAGATTTCCACCGGCCCGAAACCACCATCTGGCTGTTCGGCAATGCACACGTCGTCCACTACCCCGTGTCGGGCGGCGAGGAGCTGGCTGTTATCGTGGTGCTCGACGATCGGCACGAGATCTGCGACTGGGGCGCGCCGGTGCCGCCCTCGTGGGTGCAGCAAAAAATGCCCGAGTGTGCTGAGCCGCTGCAGGCGCTGATCCTGCAGGCGCGTGCCTGGAAACAATGGGCGCTGCACACGCTGCCGGTGCCGCGGCAGTGGACTTGCGGACCGATCGCGCTGCTCGGCGATGCGGCGCACCCTGTGCTGCCGTTCCTGGCGCAGGGCGGCGTCATGGCGCTGGAGGATGCGGTGGTGTTGGCCGATGCCGTACATCGCCGCCCGGACGATATCGCGGCGGCGCTGCTGCTGTATCAGCGCAAGCGCCGGCCGCGCGTCCTGCGCGTCGCCCGCGCCTCGCGCCGCAACGGGCGCCTCTATCACCTGTCGGGGGTGGAGGCGGCGGCGCGCAACCTCGTGCTGCGCCGCTGGCCCGCCCAGCGCCTGGTGGCGGGCTACGACTGGCTCTACGGCTGGCGCTGCGAGTGACAAGGCCCGGCCGCCGCAGATCGTCATCTCGGCGCAGGCCGGGACCCACGCCAGCGTCAGCAGACGCTACGAAGAAATTCAATGTGACGCCGATGCGCGGCAGCGTGGGTTCGATACCACCCTCGTGGCACTTGCGGAGACTTGCGTGGGTCCCGGCCTGCGCCGAGATGACGGAATAGCAATAACGGCTCTCGCAGGTCAGCCGGCGAGGCGCGCCACGGCGATGTGCATGAAGTTGTCGTAGAGGCGGCGCGAGTTGCCGAGCAGCTCGGCAAAGCCGTC
>CAZOOS010000020.1:0-12925 GCA_964581475.1 uncultured Hyphomicrobium sp. | reverse complement strand
GCATGAAGTTGTCGTAGAGGCGGCGCGAGTTGCCGAGCAGCTCGGCAAAGCCGTCGCTGACACGCGCGCGCAACTTGGCCGAAAAGCCCGGCGGATGCAGGTGCTGCAAGACTTCCGAGCTCGACGAGGACCAATCGATGATCGACTGGTCCGTCGCCTCGACATGATACTGCAGGCCGAAGGCCGACGAGCCAACCGCAAACGCAGCGATCGGACAGTCGCTGGTGGAAGCGAGCACTACGCCGCCTGGCGGCAGCGCCTTCACCTCGGCGCCATGCCATTGCACGCCGCGCTTGGTTTGTGCAAAGCCCGCATAGAGTGGGTGCCGGCAGCCGGCCTCGCTCAAGGCAATGTCGAGCAAGTTGATCTCGCCGACGGCCGCTGGGCCGACCTCGCCGCCGAGCGCATCGGCGAGCAACTGATGCCCGAGACAGACGCCGAGGAAGGGTTTGTCGCGCTCGGCCACCCAGGCGCGGATCGCCGCCTTCTCATCCTTCAGCCAGCCGAAGCGGTCCTCCTGCCAGACGTCCATGGGGCCGCCCATGACCATGAGGATGTCGTATCGATCGAGATCGGGGATGACGTCGCCGCGGTCAAGTTGCACGATCGTCGGCGCGATGCCGTCGGCCACGAGGTGGCCGGCGATCGTGCCCGGATGGCAATTGGCGGCGTGTTGGAAGATCAGGACTCTTGGAAGCATTCAGCCCGTAACCGTTTGAACGGCTTATTTCCCATTAGGAAATCGCTATTCATCGGAGGAGCAGTTTTCAACCACCCGTTCAGTAAGCTGAATGACCTAAGTCAGCTCGCGCGCGTAGCTGATCACCGACAGGAAACGGATGGGGAGCTTCACCAGCTCTTCCGGGCCGTGCGGGGCGTCAGCGTCAAAGAACAGGCTGTCGCCCGGCTTCATCGGATAGAGCTTGTCGGCGTGGCGGTAGACGACCTCGCCCTCGAGCACAAAGATCAGCTCATGGCCGCCGTGCTGGAACAGGGGGAACACCTCGGACTCTTCCGTCAGAGTGATGACATACGGCTCGACGACGACCGAGCCGGAAAGGCCGCCCGTGTGACCGAGCAACTGATACTGGTGCCCGGCGCGCGTACCGCGGCGCTCGATCAGCAGTCCCTGGCCGGCCGATACGAACACCGCATCGCGCCGCTCCTCGAAGCGGCGGAACAGCGAGGTCACCGGCACGCCCAGCGCCTTCGACAGCCGCTGCAGCGTCGTTAGCGACGCCGACGTGACGCCGTTTTCGATCTTCGAGAGCATGCCGAGCGAAAGATCGGCGGCGCGCGCCAAGTCCGACGCCGTGATGCCGAGCTTATTGCGAAAGCCGCGCACCTCGCGCCCGATGGCGACTTCCAGCATGTTGTCGCGGGCGCCCTGCAGCGCGTGCGGATCCTGCTCGCCGGCACTGAGCGGGATTTTCTTGGCGGTGACGTGGCGGGAGACGCGTCCCGGCGAGGGCTTCGCATGCGTGCCCGCGTCGCGTAGGGGCTCCGTCAGCGCGTCGAGCGGACTTTCGACGAAGCGCGCCTTCGCGGGGCCCTTTTCACGCGTGCTGGTCTTCTTCATTCGCCTTCGACTTCTGCAATGCTTTTAAACCGACGATGCGCCCGCCGAACTCGTCGGCGGCATCGAGGAGACAATCGCAGAAGTATAGGGCGGCAGCACTATCCACAAGCAAGTGGAAAACGGGGTCGGCGCCGATATCGGCCCGCACGAGGATCGCAGACATCTTGGCAATCGAGGTTTGTGCAATAGCGAGATCGGTAAACTTGTCCGGCCGCAGGTCGATAGCGCAGAGCTTGGCGAACATCTCGGGAGCCGGCTCACCAGCCACCGCCAGCCAGGCATGGCTGTCGCGGCGGGGCAGCGGATAGGTGCGCTCCTCGTCCTCGATGCGCCACCCGCGTTCGAGTTGTGCCAGCCTCTCACCATCGCCGGCGAGATTGGAGAGCAGGATCACCTCGCCCGGCGCCAACACGAGGCACAAGCCGCCGTCCGGCTGGCGAAAGGCGCGATTGGGCATTGCCTCGAGCGCGATGCCGCGCGCCTGCATGGCGGGAATCGTGCCGCGGCCTTTGAAGCCGAGACGCGGCAGCGGCGACAGGTCGGCGATGCCTATGCCCCCACGCGCAGCGGCGCGGCCGACACTTTCGGCAATGGCGACGTCACCCATGCCGGTCCACGCGGCGCCCTCCGTGTCGAGGCGGCGGCGCAGCGGCGAGCGGCGCGAATAGGCAACGGGATCGACCATGCTCAAGCTCCTCGTCACAGCCCTTGGCGCTTGTTTTCCGGATCGTAGAACGGCGTCGCCACGGTCTCCGCCGCGACCATGCGGCCGCCGTCGACACGGATCTCGAAGCGCTGGCCGGGCTCGGCGAGATCGGGCGGCAGGTAGGCGAGGCCGACGACCTTGCCCAGCGTCGGCGAGCGCACGACGGACGTGACACGACCGGCGATGTCGCCGTTGCGGATGACGAGATGGCATTCCTTGGGAGACGGCGCCGCCGCGTCGACGAGGGCGAAACCGGCAAGCTTGCGCGTTATGCCCTTGGCCATGTGCATGTCGACGGCGCGCTTGCCGACGTAGAACGGCTTCTTCTTGCCCAGCGCCCATTCCATGTTGGCTTCGGCCGGATGCGTCAGGCCGTCGGTATCCTGCCCGACGATGATGTGGCCCTTCTCGAGTCGGAGAATGCGTTGTGCCTCTACGCCGAACGGCGCGATGCCGAAGGGCTTCCCGGCTTCCATCAGGCGATCCCACAGCGCCTCGCCGAGCCCCGACGGGCAATGGATCTCGTAGCCCAGTTCGCCGACGAAACCGACACGCAGGATGCGCACCGGAATGCCGGCGAGCCGGCCGACCCGCGCTGCCATGTAGGGGAATGCCGCCGCCGAGAAATCGATGTCGCTGTCGAGCATGTCGATCACCGCCCGCGCCTGCGGGCCGGCGAGGTTCACGCCGGCGTAGGCGGCGGTGACGTTGGCGACGTCGACGTCCATCTTCCACTGGCTGTTGAACCACGTCATCTGCCGGTAGACCTGATCGACGGCACCGGTGGTGGCCGTGACGTAGAAATGACGCTCGTGAAGGCGCGCGGCGACGCCGTCGTCGATGACGACGCCCGTCTGATCGGTCATCAGCGCATAACGGGCGCGACCGATCTGCTGCTTTTCGTACGCCCAGGTGTACATGCGCTCGATGAACGCCGCGGCGTCCGGCCCGCGTACCTCGAGGCCGCCCAGCGTCGACACGTCGATCATGCCAACGCCTTCGCGCACGGCGCGCACCTCACGCTCGATCGACCGCGTGGCGTCGTTCTTCGCACCGTAGTAGGCGGGGCGCATCCACAAGCCGGCGAGCATCATCTGCGCACCGGCCTCTAAGTGGCGGTGGTGCATGGCCGAGTGGCGCACCGGCTCGAAGCCGCGGCCCGCGAGGGCGGCGAACTTCTCCGGCACCAGCGGCGGGCGATATGTCGTCGTGCCGATTGATTCGATCGACTTGCCGGTTGCGCGCGCGACGATGCGGATGGTGTTGAGGTTGGCGTGGCGCCCCTGACTCGGGCCGAAGCCGACGGTGGAATAGCGTTTCACCAACTGGATGTCGTCGTAGCCGTCCTTGACCGTGTTGACGATGTCCTTCGACTGCAAGTCCTCGTCGAAATCGATGAAGTCGTGATCCTTGGCGGCAAAGATCGGATAGGGATGATTGATCAGGGCGGCCGACGGGTCGGCCACCGTCGACGCGCGCGTTTCTGCCGGGCGCCTGAGGGCGCTTGCCGCCGCCACCGCGCCGGCGTGACGGCTGTCGCCGATGACGGCGGCCTGTGACCATACGCCCGCCGCGGCACCGGCGAGCGCCATGCCGGCGGGAAGATCGGTGGCGCGGTGCATGTTGGTCGCCGGATCGAAGACGACCTTGGCACCGGCGTGGCTGGCGAGGTTGAGCGATGGCGCAAAGCCGACGCTCATCAGCACGAGATCGCAGTCGATCCACTCGCGCTCGCGCGCCGTCCGCCCCTCGCCGGCAATGCGCGACACCGCCACCGACGACACGTGCCGGCGCCCCTTGGAATCGACCAGCGTCGCGCCGGGAATGATGCGCACGCCGCGCGGTCGCACGGCTTCCGACGAGGCACTGTCGGCAGCGGGGTTGAGATCGACGACGGCCGCCACGGCGATGCCGGCATCGAGCAGATCGAGCGCCGCCTCGTAGCCGAAGCGGTTCGACGTGGCGATCACGGCGCGCGTGCCGGGCTTGACGCCGTAGAGGCGCATCAGCCGCTGCGCGGCGTCGGAGAACATGATGCCGGGGCGGTCGTTGTTGCGGAACACCAGCGGCTGGTCGAAGGCGCCGGTGGCGATCACTGTCTGCTTGCTGCGGATCTTGAACAAGCGGTTGCCGCGCACCGCCGACGCCCAGTTGTCGGCGAACATGCCGGTGACGGTCGTGCCGGTCATGATGCGCAGGTTCGGCGTGGCGCCGGCGCGCTGCACGAGCTCGGCGCGCCGCGCCGCCAAGCTGGCACGGTCTCCGCCATCCCGGCTGTAAAGCAGCGACCCGCCGAGTTGCGCGCAGTCGTCGACGAGAAGCGTGTCGGCGCCGGCTGCGGCTGAGGCGATCGCCGCCTCGAGGCCCGCGGGTCCGCCGCCGATCACCAGCACATCAGCGAATAGGTACGCCTTGTCGTAGTACTTGTGCGGCGCGCCCGGCTTCAGCTTGCCGAGGCCGGCCATGCTGCGGATGGGGCGCTCGAACAGGTGCTGCCAGACGCCGCGCGGCCAGTAGAAGGTCTTGTAGTAGAAGCCGACCGGCAGGAAGCGGCCGAACATGCCCATCACGGCGAAGAGGTCGTGGTCGAGTGATCCGAGCCGATTGATGGAAGTGACCGCCATGCCGTCGGCGAGCGCGTGTTGATCGGCGCGCACGTTCGGCTGGTCGCCGACCTGCACCAGGGTGTTGGCGTCCTGCCCGGACATGGTCAGCACGCCGCGCGGCCGGTGATATTTGAACGAGCGCGACAACAGTGTGCGCCCTTCAGCGTAGAGCGCCGAGGCGATCACGTCGCCTGCATAGCCGCTGTGAATGCGGCCGTCGAAGCTGAACGACAGCGGCCGCTTGCGATCGATCAGCAGTCCGTAGTCGGCGCCCTCGAGACGGCGCGCATCCCCGCCAGCACTCATGCGGCGCTCCCGCTCGCGTCTTGCGTCTGGCGCGCAAAATAGGCGTCGACCGTCATCGTCTCGAGGATGTTGTCAGTCACGGTGTTGCGGCGGGCGATGAACCAGGTGTTGGTCGGCGCGTGCAGCCACCATTCGTAGATCTCGCCAGCAAGGTTCTGGTCGAGGAACAGATACTCGGTCCATTGGTCGTCGCTCGATGCGGCGTCAGGCATCGCCTTCACCTCGCCGCCCCAGACGAACTCCGTGATGTTGCGCGGCCCGTTGATCGGGCACGTCAGGATTTTCATTGTGGCTGTGTGTCCCGCTTAGTGGCCGACCGAAGCTGCGCCCTTTTCGCCGACGAGATCGAAGGTACGGAAGCGATCGAGCGCGAATGGCTTCAACAGATCCGGCTGCTTGTCGCTGGCGATGCACTCGGCCATGCGGACACCGCAAACCGGCGTCGCCTTGAACCCCCACGTGCCCCACCCGGCGTCGATGTAGTAGTTCTGCACCGGGGTCAGCCCCATGACCGGCGAGAAGTCCGGCGTCATGTCGGCCATGCCGGCCCACTGTCGCAGCACCTTCAACTCGCCCATGAACGGGAACAGCTCGAGCATGTGCGCCATCATGCTTTCCTTGAAATCGAGCGTCGAGCGCGACGAGTAGAGGCCATACGCATCGGTGGCGCCGCCCATCACCATCTCGCCGCGCGCCGATTGCGAGATGTAGACGTGCAGCGAGCCCGACACGATGATCTGATCGAGGATCGGCTTCACCGGCTCGGAGACGCAGGCCTGCAGCGGAATGGTGCGGATGGGCAGCAAGAATCCGGCCATGCGCGCCACTTCGCTGGATGCGCCCGCAACGGCCTGCACGATCTTGCCGGCACGAATGATGCCGCGGCTCGTCTCGACGCCGACAGCGCGGCCGTTCTCGACGATAATCTTGTTGACGCCGGTCTGCGTGTGCACCTCGACGCCACGCTTGATGGCCTCCTTGGCGTAGCCCCAGGCGACGGCGTCGTGGCGTGCGATGGCTCCCGGCGGATGGTACAGCGCGCCGAGGATCGGATAGCGCACGTCGTCGGAAATGTTGATCGTCGGGCACAGCCGCTTGACCTCGTCCGCCCCAATGACCTCCGAGTTGACGCCGAGGTGCTTGTTGACCTCGGCGCGCCAGCGCGCCGTGCGCATCGCCGCGTCCGTGTGCGCGAGGGTGAAATGCCCGCGCTCGGAGTACATCATGTTGATGTCGAGATCGTTCGACAGCCCGCGCCACAGATCGACGGACTCTTTGTAGAACTTGACGCCCTCCGGCGTCAGATAGTTGGCGCGGATAATCGTGGTGTTGCGCGCGGTGTTGCCGCCTGCCAGCCAGCCCTTGTCCAGCACGCAGACGTCTTTGATGCCGTGCTGGGTGGCGAGGTAGTAGGCGATGGCGAGACCATGCCCGCCGGCGCCGATGACGATCACGTCGTAGGAGGACTTGAGCTTCGGGCTCCAGCGGAAGTGCGGATCGTCCGGATGTTCCTTGGCCAGCGCATACTTCAGGAGGGCGAACGGCATTGCTCTAATCGGCCTCCGAAGACCAGCGGTAGGGCGCCATGGACGTCATAAAATCATTCCCAGAGTGCAAGAAAATTTCCGATCATTCAAGTGCCCGAAGTATCACCATGCTGCGGAATTAATAGGCTTGACTCTCAAAGCCCCCGGAAAATCAGGGGCTCCTTGGCTTGACAAGTTGCGTCAACCCGTCGCAGAATTTTCCGCATATAAAAATAGGTTGCCTCTAAGGCAACTTCGCTCGGGTGGAATTGAAAGTTAGCCAAGGGGAGCTCAATGCAAAAGAGCACTAACGATTCGCGCGTGCAATCTATGTACGCGGGAGATCGGCGATGGGCAGTATTTGCCGTCGCCGCTCTCTGGGCAACGTACGCATTCGTCTTCTGGAAGGTGCTGCCTCTCGTTGGCACACCCGAGGTCATGTATGCCCTCGCCATATCCGGCGGCATCGTGCTCCTCTTCAACACCGCCTCCATCCTGGCGATGGTCCAGCACTACTCCGGTGACAAGGAGCACATCTACGGTCTCGACATCCACTACCTCGACGCCGCGCGCGTCACGGCTTGAGGGAGGGACACATGGCCAAAGCACCTTATCAACCGCCCGAGCAGTCGAAATTCGGTCAGCTCATCGACGCGCTGTTCCTCCTCGTCCTCGTTGTCGCCAGCTTGTTCGCCCCCGTCTACTTCGGGCTCGCCGGCGGCGGCAAGACGGCAATCGAGTTCGCCGACAAGACGTGGGCGGGCATGGGACAGAACGCGACCATGCAGGCGCAGTGGGAGAAGCTCGGCTACACGGCCGAGTCGGCCCACGACATGATCGCCTCGCGCTTCGACTACTCCTTCAGCCTACCGGCACTCATCGTCACGGCTCTCGTGGTGATCGTCTACTTCGTATTCGTCTTCCGCCTGTCGGCGAAGGAATACAAAGACGTCATCGCCGAGCGGTTCGACCGGTAACGGAGAGCTTCAATGGAAAACCTCAATAACTTCCAGCTGCTCGAATACGCAGCCTGGGGCATCTCCGCCGTCCTCGGTCTGTGGATGCTGTTCGACATGATCCGCACGAACGTTAAGTACGCGGAGAACACGCTGATTTCGTCAAGAGAAGGTGAGATCGAGGACGTCCTCGTGATCGATCCTCCGCACCAAGGGGGGCACCGGTGACCCAATCGACAGCAATCCACGGCGAGAAAGTCTCGCTGCTGCGCGTGCTCGGCCCGGGCCACGTCTGGGCTCTCGGCGTCGGCATCGTGCTCGTCGGCGAGTACATGGGCTGGAACTTCGCCGTAGGCAAAGGCGGCGCCCTCGCCGCTCTCATCGCCTGTTGGACGGCGGGCCTGCTCTACACCTGCGTCGCCATGATCGACTCGGAGGTGACCTCGACGGTCGCCGCCGCCGGCGGTCAGTATGCGCAGGCCAAGCACATCGTCGGCCCGCTCATGGCCTTCAATGTCGGCCTGTTCCTCGTTCTCGCCTACACCATGCTCGAAGCCGGCAACGCCATTACCGCCGGCTACCTCGTGCAAGCTGTGGGTGGCATGGCGGGCTTTGAAGGGGTGCACGACAAACCATTCATCGTGCTCACCATCATATCGCTCGCGTGGCTCAATTATCGCGGCGTGTTCGCGACCCTCACCTTCAGCCTCATCATCACTGCCATCGCCTGCTTCGCCATCGTCGTGCTGTTCGCGGCCGTTCGCCCGTGGACCGACGACGTCCTGAAGCCGGCGGAGCTGCTCACGGGGTTGCCCTACGGCTGGCTCGGCGTCATCGCGGCGCTGCACTTCGGCCTGTGGTTCTACCTCGGCATCGAGGGCACGACGCAGGCGGCCGAAGAGGTTCGCTCGCCGGCGCGCGCGCTGCCGCTCGGCACGATGACCGGAATGATCACGCTGCTCGTGGCGGCGACGATGACCTGGTACATCTGCGTCGGTCTGATGCCGTGGGAGTACCTGGGGCAGGCGATCACGCCGCTGTTCGATGCGGCGCGGCTCACCGGCTCGCTGTGGTTGATGGTGTTCTTGTTCGTCGGCACCATCTTCTCGACGCTGGCCTCGGCCAACGGCTGCATCAACGATGCATCGCGCGCCTGGTTCTCCATGGGACGCGATCGCTATCTGCCGGTGTGGTTCGGCGCCGTGCACCCGGTCTACCGCACGCCGTTCCGCTCGATCGTGTTCCTGGTTCCCGTGGCGCTCATCTTCGCGCTCGGCGCGCCGCTCGATCAGGTCATCACCTTCTCGATCCTGTCGGGCCTTCTCGGCTACACCTTCATGTCCTTCAACATGTGGATGTTCCGCAAGAAGTGGCCGCTGGGCACGATCCGCCGCGGCTACGTGCATCCGTTCCACCCGCTGCCGGCGATCGTGCTGTTCCTGCTCTGCGCGATCACCTACTTCGCGGTGTTCCTCGGCTACGGCACGCAGCTCGTGGCGATGATGGTGTTCTATATCGTCGTCTCGGCGTGGTTCGCCTTCCACCGCTACAAGTACGTGAAACGCGGCGACCAGTTCACCATGGCCTGGCCGCGGCCGGTCGGTTACTGACGTTACGACAGTGTTGTGCCGCGGGCTCCCCAACGCCCGCGGCACCTCCCCGGCGATCCCCGGCTGGCTCTGCGGGGATCGCCACCCACTACCCGTGATGCCTCGAAGTAGCGCGTGAGCGATCGACCGATGTCCATCTCGCTTCTCCTCGCTGTCGGCTCCATTGCCGCCATCACCTATGTCGGCATGCGCGACCATCGCGCTGCCAAGTCGGCGCGGCGCGGCGTGCTCGACCGCTGCACCGGCGCGCTGGATGGCGCCGTGCTCGCCCATGGCGCCGACGAATTCCCCCGCCTCACCGGCCGCCATCATGGCCGCGAGGTCCGCGTCGATCTGCTCTGCGATACGATGACCATCCGCCGGCTGCCGCAGCTATGGCTGTCGACGACGCTGCTCGATCAAAACCCCGATCTTCCCAGCCTCGCCATTCTCGTGCGCCCGGCCGGCACCGAGTTCTATTCGCTCACCTCGCGCTTCGCGCATCGCCTCGAGACCCCCATGGGCTTTCCCGAGGAGGTGCTCATCCGCGGCGATGCCGGCGCCGAACGCCTGCTCGAAGAGTTGCGTGCAATCCTGAGCGACGTCCTCGCCAACCCGCGCATCAAAGAGGTCGCCATCACGCCGCGCGGCTTGCGCATCATCCGCCAAGCCGCACAAGGCAAGCGCGGCGATCATCTGCTGCTGCGCCAGTCGGTGTTCGAGAACGCTTCGGTGCCGCAACGCGATCTCACGCGCGTGCTCGATCACCTGCAATCGATCCGCGCCGTAACCGGCGCCCACGCCAAAGCGCGCGCGGCATGAGCGGCAAGCGGCCCCTCAACCCGTACATTGTTCTCGCCCTCGCCATCCTCGCCCCGGGCGCCGGGCATGTCGCCATCGGCGCTCCGCAACGCGGGCTCGGCTTCGCCTTCTTCTCGCTGCTGCTGGCGCTGCTGAGCTGGCATACGACCACGCCGGAGACCTCTTTCATCGGACGCTCGGCCGGCGGCTTGTTCGTCTGGGCGCTGTCGATCCCGGACGCGTACCGGATCGCCCGCATCCGCTACGAGGAGTGGCGTATCGACCGGAAAGTTGCCTCAGGGGAAAATAGTATTCACACCAGTTGAACTCGGCGCGGCGCCCTGCTAAGCTTTCTGGCGCCATAAGCAAGTGGGGACCGTAGGAAATGTGCGGCATCGTCGGCCTGTTCTTGAAGGACGCCAAACTCGAGCCCCGGCTGGGTGAGTTAACGTCCACCATGCTCTCGACCATGTGCGAGCGCGGGCCGGATTCGGCGGGCTTCGCCGTCTACGGGCCGGCCCACAAGGGCAAAGCCAAAATCACGCTGCAGTCGCCCGACCCGGACCGGGGCTTCGCCGGCCTGACGGCGGCGATCTCCAAGGCCATCGGCAGCGACGTCAGCCTCGAGCGCAAGTCGACGCATGGCGTTCTCACCGTGCCGGCCGACAAAGCGTCGGCGGCGCGCGAAGCCCTGCGCACCGGCCACCCGGAGCTGCGCATCATGAGCAGCGGCGAAGTCATCGAGATCTACAAGGAGGTCGGCTACCCGACGCAAGTCGCCGGCCGCTTCGACCTCGGCAAGATGCAGGGCTCGCACGCCATCGGCCATACGCGCATGGCAACGGAGAGCGCCGTCACCACCATGGGCGCGCATCCGTTCTCGACCGGCCCCGACCAGTGCCTCGTGCACAACGGCTCGCTGTCGAACCATCACAACCTGCGCCGCGACCTGATGCACGACGGCATGACCTTCGAGACCGAGAACGATACGGAGGTCGCCGCCGCCTACATCACCTGGCGCATGAACCAGGGCATGAACCTCGGCGAGGCCCTGCAGAAGAGCCTCGACGATCTCGACGGCTTCTTCACCTTCGTCGTCGGCACTAAGAACGGCTTTGCCGTGGTGCGCGATCCCATCGCCTGCAAGCCCGCCGTCATGGCTGAGACCGACCAGTACGTTGCTTTCGGCTCCGAATACCGTGCCCTCGCCGGCCTGCCCGGCGTCGACAATGCGCGCATTTGGGAGCCGGAGCCCGCAACCGTCTACTTCTGGGAGCGGTGAGCGGCATGCGAACCATCGACCTTGCCACGACCCCGCTGCGCGAGCTCAATCAGCTGCTGCACCAGCAGACGGCCGGCACCAACGAAACGCAGTGGGAAATCCTCAACCCTAAGGGCCAGCACGCCGTCGCTGTCGGCGTCGACGCACCGCTCAACATCGAGGTCAAAGGGCCGGTCGGCTATTACTGCGCCGGCATGAACAAGCAGGCGACGATCGTCGTGCACGGCTCCGCCGGGCCCGGCGCCGCCGAGAACATGATGTCCGGCAAAGTCGTCGTCAAAGGCGATGTCAGCCAGTACGCCGGCGCCACCGGCCGCGGCGGCATCCTCGTGGTCGAGGGCAACGCCTCCTCGCGCTGCGGCATTTCGATGAAGGGCATCGACATCGTCGTCAAAGGCAACATCGGACACATGTCCGCCTTCATGGCGCAGACCGGCAACCTCGTCGTGCTCGGCGACGCCGGCGACGCGCTCGGCGATTCGATCTACGAGGCCAGGCTGTTCGTGCGCGGCTCGGTCAAGAGCCTCGGCGCCGACTGCATCGAAAAGGAAATGCGGCCCGAGCACATCGAGGCGGTCGAGGGCCTGTTGAAGAAGGCGGGACTCAACGGCGTCAAGCCGAAGGAATTTCGCCGCTACGGCTCCGCCCGCAAACTCTATAACTTCAACATCGACAACGCGGATGCCTACTGATGAGCTATCACAATCCGCCGACCACGCCGCGCAAGTCCGCCGTCTTCGATGACTACACGCTCTCCGAGATTCGCCGCGCCGCCACGACGGGCATCTACGACATCCGCGGCGGCGGCGCCAAGCGCAAGGTTCCGCACTTCGACGACCTGCTGTTTCTCGGCGCCTCCATGTCGCGCTACCCGCTGGAAGGCTACCGCGAGCGCTGCTCAACCGCCGTCACGCTCGGCACGCGCCATGCAAAGAAACCGATCGAGCTGAAGATCCCCATCACCATCGCCAGCATGAGCTTCGGCTCGCTGTCGGCGAATGCCAAGGAAGCGCTCGGCCGCGGCGCCACGCTGGCCGGCACATCCACCACCACCGGCGACGGCGGCATGACGCCGGAGGAGCGCGGACAGTCGCAGACGCTGGTCTATCAGTATCTGCCCTCGCGCTACGGCATGAACCCCGACGATCTGCGCAAGGCCGACGCCATCGAGGTCGTCGTCGGCCAGGGCGCCAAGCCGGGCGGCGGCGGCATGCTGCTCGGCCAGAAGATCTCCGACCGCGTCGCCGAGATGCGCACACTGCCCAAGGGCATCGACCAGCGCTCGGCCTGCCGTCACCCGGATTGGACCGGCCCCGACGATCTCGAAATCAAGATCATCGAGCTGCGCGAGATCACCGACTGGGAAAAGCCGATCTACATCAAGATCGGCGGCGCTCGCCCGTACTACGACGTCGCCCTCGCCGTGAAGGCCGGCGCCGACGTCGTCGTCGTCGACGGCATGCAGGGCGGCACGGCGGCGACGCAGGAAGTGTTCATCGAGCACGTCGGGCAGCCGACGCTCGCCTGCATCCGGCCGGCCGTGCAGGCGCTGCAGGATCTCGGCATGCACCGCA
>CAZOOS010000019.1:0-26704 GCA_964581475.1 uncultured Hyphomicrobium sp. | reverse complement strand
CAAATCGGCCCCGTAGCTCAGCTGGATAGAGCACCAGATTCCTAATCTGGGGGTCGCAGGTTCAAATCCTGCCGGGGTCACCAACAAAATCTCGCGTAGTTGCCGGTTCGGCGCCGGCTCGCGCGAGCAGCGTTTACGCTAGCTTCCCTTTGCCCCAGCTTTCTTCGTCCGACACCGCTAGCGTCCGGCGGGGGCGCTGCGCAGGTCTGCCCGTTGCCCATACTTGCGCATGCGTGGAGAGACGATGTCGCGCCGGTCAACCGAGGTCGTCATTTTAGGTTTGCCGATCACCACCCTGAGCATGGGGGCGGTCATTCAAACCATTGCAGGATGGATCGAGCGCCAACAATCGCGCCGCGTGTGTGCATGCGATGTTCACAGCGTCATCCGGGCCCTTGACGATAAAAAGCACGGGCACGCGCTTGGCACCGCCGATTTGCTGCTGCCCGATGGGGTGCCGCTGGTGTGGGTCGGCCGCTTTCGCGGCAACAAGCACATGCAGCGCGTTTGCGGACCGGACCTGTTGAAGGCGCTGTGCGCGCAATCCGTGCGGCATGGATGGCGTCACTACTTTTACGGTGGCGCCCCGGGTGTCAGCGAGATGCTTGCTGAGATGCTATCCGAAAGGCACCCCGGTCTGCGCGTTGCCGGCACCCATTGCCCCCCCTTTCGCACGCTCACGGCGCAGGAGCGGCTGCAAACCGCGGACCTCATCAAGTCGGCGAGCCCTGACATCGTCTGGGTTGGACTAGGCTGTCCGAAGCAGGAGCAATGGATGCTCGACAACGCCGAGCTTCTCGACGGCATCGTGCTCATCGGCATCGGCGCCGCGTTCGACTTCGAGACGGGCACCGTCAAGCGGGCCCCAGCATGGATGCAGTCCAGCGGACTGGAATGGTTCTATCGGCTGATCTCGGAGCCGCGGCGTCTATGGCGCCGCTACCTCGTTGCCATACCCCGCTTCGCATTCGAGGTCCTGCTGGAACTCTCGGGTGCGAGCCGCCGGGGCATGGCCTGGTAAATCTGCTGCGACTTGTTACATCCGCGTCAGCGGCTGCGCCAATGGCCGAGCAGCATGGCACCGCTAAAGAGCGCCATCGCCAGCGTCGACAAAGCCACCGCGACCGGGGCTGCTGGAAGTCCCAAGAACGGGCTGAGTGCGAAGTAGGTGCCCATGGATACGGCGGCGCCGATCGTGGCCTGGATGAAGACCTTGCTGGACCGGTTTATGGTGTTGAGCCACGTCTCAAACACGGCGTTGAGCGTGAACAGAAAGTAGATGGCGCCGAAAATCAGGCCGATACCCGCCGGGTATTCCTTCCTGGTCAAGAGGGGGTAGAGCGGTATCGAGACGGCCCACAACGCCAGACAGGCAAGTAAGAACAGCGGCACAATCGCAGCCGCCCGCAAGAGTGCGCGACGACGGCTCGTCGCGTCGCGACGCTCAACAGCGTGCGCCATTGCCGGCAGAAAGTGAGCGAGCGACGCCTTGAGCGGATTGAGCGTGTTGAACGGCAACTCCGCTGCCCGCAGAATGCCCAGTGCTTCGGGTCCGAACCTGTGACCGGCAAGGATCCAGATTACGCCCACGTGAAACTGCGCCAGCAGAACCGTCGGCATCAAATAGCGTGCGTATCGGAAGTGCCTTTGCGCCACCCAGCCGAAGCGCCGCACACTCAGACGCCAACCGATGCCGAACATGATTCCGGCACAGGCGAGCAGCGCTGTGCAAGCATTGGCGAGCACCAGGTTGGGGAGGTCCGCGCGCGCGTACCAGGCGAGGACTGCGACGGAGCCCAGCAATGCCACCTGCCGCAGCAGCTCCATGACAAGAATAAAGCGGTGCGAGGCATTGGCGGTCGCCTGCAGCTTCAGGCTCTCATAGCCCGTGATGGCTACTATGAAGAGGGCGAGCGGCACGACTCCGACCTGCGTCTTGAGCTCCGGGCTCAGCAGCAGACACGCGGCAACGCTCGCCAGCGTGGCAGATGACAACACGATAAGATGGATGGCGCCGTAGTTTTCTTCGTAGCTCCTGCGCAGGACGCCGAGCTTCGGGCGCAGCAAATGATAGACGTTGCCGCAGCCGGCATTGACCATCTGCGTCGCGAACCCCGCGAAGATCAAGAGATAGACGTAGAAGCCGAACTTCTCGAGCGGCAGCAGCCGCAGCATGGCGATCGAAAGGGCAAAGCTCCCGCCGGACGCGAGAGCCTGCGTGAGGACGGATACACTGATGCTGCTGGTTAGAAGCGGCCGTAGTCCGACCGACGCGAAAGACCAGGGAGCTCTCATCGGGTCGAGGCCATTGCACAGTTGACGCGGCACCGCCCAAGGCTGCCCATCTGCATGTCTCTAATGCACAATGCGGGAGCGCCCACGCCGGTAGCGCCGTTAACGTTAGCGAGCTGAACCGTGCAGCAAGCCGTCATTTGACGATAGAGGACGGACAGAGTTGTGCCCTCGTCTTCAAGCCGCACCTGCTCGACTGCCGCCACGGAGCCCAGCGTAGTGAACCTCCAACAGAGCGAGCAAGACCGCATAGCGGCCAACCTCGGCTTCATCGTCTATTTTGGTTTCGCGCTGTCGATCGCGGCCTTCGAGATTCTCGATCGATCGAACCCCCTGAGGTGGCTGGCATACGCAGTACCCCCGACAGGCTTCATCGCAGCTATAGCGATCGGTCGCGTTCGCGTCTCGCCTGCTCTGGCTCTCACTTACCTGTTCGTCTTCATCTTCACTCTATCATGCCTCGCCAATCTCGATGATCTGCAGGCCTCCTATGCCGCCCGCGACCTCGTCATCTATGCGCTGCTGCTGATGACGTTGGCCCTGCGGCTGCCGCTGACGAGTTGGCAGCTCTTCCTGTCGATGTGCTGCACGTTCATTCTCGTCTTCATCTTCATGATCGCCCACACGACGCTCAGCGTGTCATTGCAATATGATCCGGACGTCATTCGCGGCGAGAGCACGGCAAGCATTGTGTACGGCGCCTTGGCGCTCTTCTTCCTGATCAACCGCCGATGGGCATTCGCGGTCGCTGCGCTGGTGTTTGCCGTCTATACGTTCAAGCGCACGTCGTATGTTTACTTCGTGATCGCCGGCGGCCTTTGGGTCATAACCGAGTTGACGATTGCCGTCTTCGGCGCTCGCTATCGGCGCTCCATCCTCGTCGCCATCACGTCGGCGCTGTTCTTCGCCTGTCTGCTGTTGTCGTACTATCTGCTGGAAGCCTTATCGTACGTCCAGCAGACCTACTTTCCGGAACGGCAACTCCACGAGTTCACGACCGGCAGGAGCCCTCTCTACGAGGCCATCCAGAACGCCCTTCGGCGCGCCGATCCCGTTCACCTACTGTTTGGCTATGGCCCTGGGTCGGTCGAGAAGCTGGGACTGGAAACGGTCAACATCGCCTTGGCCCACAACGAGTTCTATCATCACCTGTACGATTACGGCGTGTTGGGCATCGTCTTTCTCTACGCCATGCTTCTGGCGTTGCTGGACATGCGGCCGCGGTACTACCCGATCATCTTTTATCTGATCCTGGTGAGCCTCACCGACAACCCGATCTATGTATTCCTCATCGCCATCCCGATACTGTGCGTCTTCTCGCTGGACATCGATGAAAAAGTGTCCACCGAAAGTGCATCAGTTAAAGGACTGGGTAGGTCGCTACCGGCTCGAACCTGAATGCGCATACTTATCGTCCACAACGTGTACCAGCAGGCCGGCGGCGAGGACGCGGCGGTCGAGAACGAGCGTGACCTGCTACGTGCCGCTGGGCACGACGTAGCGCTGTCGACGGTGAGCAATGATTCGATCGACGGCTACGGCGATCGGCTGCGAACTGCGCTGCATGCCGCCTACTCGCCCTTTGGATTGGAGTGGATGCGAAAGCGGATAGACGCGTTCCGCCCGGATATCGTGCAGTCGCACAACCTCTTTCCCATACTTACGCCTTCCATCTACGACGCCTGCGCCGACGCCGGGGTGCCGGTCGTGCAGACGTTGCACAACTTCCGGGTCACGTGTGCAGCGGCGACGCTGCTGCGAGATGGCGTCGTGTGCGAAAAGTGCGTGTCGGCGACCCCTTATTGGGGCGCATTGCACCGATGCTACCGCGGCTCGCCGCTCGGCTCGCTCGTGGCCGCCCACATGATCGACTTGCACCAGCGGCGGGGTACATGGCGCGACAAGGTGAGCATGTTCTTTGCCCTGACCGCCTTTGCGCGCGAGAAATTCATCGCCGCCGGCCTCCCGGCGGCGCGCATCACGGTGAAGCCGAACTACACGCCGCCCACGTCGGCGCCCCCTTCGCCCAACCGGCACGGCGCATTGTTCGTCGGACGGCTGAGTGCGGAGAAGGGCCTCGAGTCGCTGCTGCGGGCCTGGAGCGGCATCGACTATCCGCTGACCATCGTCGGCGATGGACCGCTGCGGCAGGAGCTTTCGACGCCCGCTGCACGCAATATCGTTTTCCGCGGCAAGCTCGGCGCTGACGCGGTGGCGGCCGAAATGGCACGCGCCGCGTTCCTCATCGTGCCGTCGATCTGGTACGAAATGCTGCCCATGGTCATCATCGAGGCGTTCGCCGCCGGCTTGCCTGTGCTTGGCTCGCGCATCGGCGGGCTATCCGAGACCATCGGGGATGAAGTGAACGGACGGCACTTCGCGGCCGGCGACGCGGACGACATGGCCCGCGTGGTGCGTGACGCCATCGGTCGCCGCGCCGACCTTGAGCGCCTGGGGCAGACGGCGCGCCGCACCTACGAGGCGCGCTACAGCGCCAAAGCCGTCCTGCGGCTGCAGATCGCCGCCTACGAAACTCTGCTATCGCCTTCGCGGAAGGTCTCGCCCGGCTTGGACGCGCAATGCCAACCGTGACCCACAGTCCCGCTGGCACCGCCGACAACGGCGTCGTCGTCGTCACCTACCATCAGTTTGGCGCCCATTCGAGTCCGCTCCGCAACGTGACGCGGGCCGATGCGCTGGCGGCGCAGCTCGATTACTTCGCCGCCAACTACAACGTCATTTCTCTCGACCGCCTGCTGGCGGGCGAGCTGCCCGACAAACCCCTGTTGATCACGATCGACGATGCCTACAAATCCGTGGCTGACATCTTTGCGCCCGCTCTCAAGGCCCGGCGCCTGCCGGCGGTGTTCTTCGTCAATCCACGGCCGATCCTGGAGCCGTTCGTCCCCTGGCACGATGCGCTCGCCATGGCCCTCGCCAAGCTGGGTCTGCGCAAAGTGGCCGGCGCCGCCACGCCGGGTGAAGCCGCCGCGTCATTCGACGATCTAACGGATCGCCTCATGCGCATGTCGGCATCGGAGCTGGCTGGGGCCAAGCAACGCGTCCTGTCGCAGCTGGGCTGCACCGAGGCCGAGTTGCACGGTGCATCGCAGCTGTTCTTGTCCGTCGACGATGTGCGCCGGCTCGCCGACAGCGAGATCGAGATCGCCAACCACACCAAGTCGCACGTCCGCTGCGGCACCTTGAGCCCCGCCGAGCTGCACAGCGAGGTCGCCGACGCGAAGGGGATGCTGGAGGGTCTCGCGGGCAAGGCGGTGCGCGCCTTCGCCTTCCCGTGGGGGCACGAGCGCGATGCGACGCCGGCGGCCTTGAGCGCCATCCGCAGCAGCGGTCACGACGCGATCTTCCTGATGCACGCACGCCATAACGCGAGACGTCCGGCAGGCGACATCTGGTATCGCGCCCTCGTCACGAACGAGACGGGGCTGCGGCTGCGCGCCAACCTCGATGTGCTGCCCGTCCTCAGGTCCTGGCGAGCCCGCGCCTGCGGGTTCGCGTCTCGCGGCCGAGCGTAATCGCCCGCTCCATCGCCGCGACCGAGCGCGCGAGGCTGAAAGAGGCGATCGCCGAGTCGCGGCGCTTCTGGAACGAACGCCAGGTTTCGGGTGAAGACACAATGTTCATCAGCGCGCGCGACCAGGTTTCGACGTCGAGAGGCTCGACGACACCCGTGCCGTAACGAGCGACGAGTTCGTGCGATGAGGCGGCGTGCGGTGAGGCCAGCACGGGCGTGCCGCAAAGGACCGCCTCGTTGGCGACCAGACCCCAGACGTCGCCGCGCGTCGGAAACGCCAAGAGCTTGGCGGAGGCGTAGGCCGGAGCGAGCTGACGTTGCTGCAGGTAGCCGTCGAACTGTGCGGAAATAGAATTGGCTTGCAGGCGCGCCTGCATCTCGCCCCTTAGCGGCCCGTCGCCGATGACGCGCACTTTGAGTGCCGCGCCCCGTTGGCTGCATCGCGCGAGGACGTCGGCCAGAAACAGCGCGCCTTTCGTCTCATCGTCGATGAAGCCGGAATAGAGCACGTCGAACGGGCGCTGATCGTAGTCGGGCACCTGCGCCGGCGCATCCCAGGCGGATACGATCGGCGCAACGACGCAGCGGCCCGCAGCGAGCCCCCAGCGTTGCAGCAGACGCACGCTGGCTTCGCTGGCGCCAATGCCGAAGTCCGCCCAAGGGATGACCAGCTTGCGCACGTAGCCGTGCAGACGCGAACGCTCGCCAGGGTCGGTATCCAGCGTGCCGTCGGTGCTGATCCCGAACGTCGTGCCGGTGGCGCGCGCATAGGCGGCGGCCAGCAGCATCGTCGGGGAGAAGTGCCCGGCGATGATGACGATCTCAGGCTTCAGACGCACCAGCTCCGCCACGATCCCGGGATTGAAGTAGAGACCGCTGCCGTATTTGCGCGCACGACGAAATCCCTTGAGCGTCGTCAAGGAATAGTGCTTCGGGGCGGGCAGCTCCCAGGCCCGCCAAGCCATCTTCTCCTCGCACGCGAATACATGCAGATGCTCGTCGCTCGACTGCGCCAAGGCGTCGTAGAGGCGATCGGTGTAGGGAGCGATGCTCGCGGTGACGATCGCGATTGTCATTCTGAAATCGCTTTTCCGATTGTGCCACAGCGCAGAGAGGCCGCGTACTTCGGCCGCCGCATTCCCGTCTCGAAGCGATCCTGGCGTTGCGCGTTGGCAAGCCGCTCGCGCCGATCCATGACGCCAAGCGGCAAAGCGGCAAGGGGGCTGTGTTCGAGCGACCCGCGCAAGCGCGCGCTAACATCCATAGCGCGTCGCAGCCGGGCGACGGCAAATCTCTGCAAGTGTGATGGACCGCCATGCGCATGGTCGAGCTTCTGCAATGCCAAGTCGACCTCCGGCAGGATCTCGTAAGGCTCGCTGTCGCAGAAGAGATTGCCGCGGGCGGCGTTGCGTTTGGGCTGGGCCGGGTCATCCGTCATGACGGACGCCAGGAGCGGGTAGCGTTGCGTCCAGACCGGCGAACTTGTGGGGGCCGCCGCGTAGGCCGCACGCAGCTCGCTCTGAGGATCTTGGATGGCATCCATCGCCCAAGTCAGCCCGCGCCCATCGATCAGAATCCCTGGGGTGGAGCTCAAGAACACGTTGTCGATCACGCGATTGTCGCGACCGCCGCCAATGAAGACAGGCTGATCTACCCGCATGAACAGATTGCCTTCGACGGTGATGTCGCTGGCGAAATCGTCGAGATAGACACCCTTGGTCTCGAAACCTCGCGCCGCCTTGAGATCGTGCAGGAAGTTGTGACGGATCACGGTCCCCTGCGCCGCCCAGTCGCGCCCCGTGTAGATCGCGCCGGCATCGGACGTGTCGGTGTTCACGCGTGTGATCTCATTCAGCTCGATGAGGTGGTCGTTGCCGGTGAACTGAATCGCCGTATGCGGGGCATCGGCGATGAAATTGCCCACCGCGCTATTGCCGACGCCAGCGATCTTGATCGCCGGCCGATAGGTGCGCCCCAGCCGTGCGTAGTCGGTGATCATCGTGTCGATGACGGACAATCTTCCACTGATCAGTTGCGTCCGGTTGCCGCCGGACAGCCAGACGCCACCCTCGCCGCTGCCATAGATGTGGGAGCGTGTGACGCGGCTGTCGTGCGCGTCGATCATCGAGACCGCACGGCCGCCAGACCAGCGGACGGTGCAATCGGCGATCTCGATGTTGCTGCCGCCGTGCACGTGAATGGCATCGCCACGCACCATCTCGAACGTGATGTTCTCGATGCGCACGTTCGCGGCGCCTTCCAGCCTCAGCAAGTTCCGCGCGACAGATACCTCGAGCGCGGAATCGGTCGCAGGCGCGCGCGGCCAGGCGATAAGGCGCGATGCTTTCGCATCCGCGTACCATTCTCCCGGCGAATCCAGCTCTGAAAGCGCATGATAAACGTAAGCGCGAAAGTCCGGGGCGAAGCCGAACTTGGGCGACTTGGCGAGCTCAATGCCTCGCCCCGATGCGCCGCTTGCCGCCGGCATCGTTTCAAACGCCCAGTCCCATTTGAAATATCCCCCAACCCACAAGTCAGGCTCCAGCCGCCAAAGCGGCCGACGCTCAGCCGTGTCGAAGAGAACTGTGGCCGACGCTGCATCCCCATGCCGGCCCCGCGCCCAACCATCGTTCGGCCAGCGGGCGGCGTGTAGCGGGCCTCGGTCATCGAAGACTTCGAAGGCGGGCAGCCCATGTGGCGCATCATGGTCACGCAGTATGTCGGCGCGCCACGGGCGGCGAACCGCGGTCGGCAGAACGTAGAGCCGCGCGCGATCCTGTGCGGCGGCATGCAGGCGGCCGTAGCGCCCGTCTCGGCTTGCCAAGCCAGACGGCAGCACGCGGATACTCCCGCGAATGCTTGCGGTGCCGGATTTGGGACCGCGGATGATCAGCGGGGCTTCGGTCGAGCCGCTGTCGGCTGCCGTCAACTGCAGCGGTTCAGGCATTCGATGAATGCCTGGATCGAGCTCGATTGAAATCCGTGATGCCGGCTCTTTCAGCCGCAAGCGGCGAGCCAGCTGCACCGCCTCGTCAAGCGAGCCGGCAGCCAACGATACCTGCTCCTCCGCTGCCGGTGGCGGAGCGGCGGCTTGGCGATCGTCAGTCGGTCGTACGTGAATAACGAGCGTATCGCGCTGCCGTGGCTCGGCCGCGACCTGATGGCATGCCGCCACGAGCACCAAAGCCACAAGAACGCGAGCGAGATTTGCAACGCCGGGGCGAATGAGCAACGCCATCAGGCCAATACCAAGACGCTTTCTTCACCCCGCGCCGCCTCGCGGCGCCACCGGCAACGGCGGTGACACAACCGTGTCTTGTCAGAGCGATTTGCGCCCGTCGCCCATCCTGCCCCAACAAGGTTAAGAGCCCGAGTGGCGGGTTAACGGTAACCGCTGGTAAACGCGCGTGCCAGAGCACCGCCCATATAGTGTGCCGCGCGAGCCGCCTGCGTATGCACTTTCGCCAGCGCCATCCGCCGAGCGCCCGTCTTCGTGCAGCGATCTGCGGCACGACCTACTTGGCCAAGTTCTATGCGTCGAGGCAGCAACCCGCCTTCGGCTGTGGAGGGGAATGGAATGACAGCGGTCGAGATCGGTAACCCCGAGCTTCACTGGATTTCTGACGTCAGACATGGGGGCGCCCGGATGCGCGCGCGGGCGGGAACCATTGCGCTCGTCAGCCTTGCATTCGTCGCCGTCGCTGTCGCCTACCTCATCATCGTTCCCGCCCGCTACCAAGCGAGCACCGAGATCTTCGTCGACACGCGAGGTCTTCAAGTCGTCCAGAACGACGTTGCGCCGCGTTCGGAGACGGACGAATCCGCCGTGTCGCTGGTAGAAAGCCAATCGCGGGTTGCCCAATCGGAGCCCGTGCTGCGAGCTGTCGTGCAGGGCCTCAATCTCGATCGGGATCCCGAGTTCGTGCGACCGCCCGGCCTTTTGAGCCGTCTCGTGCAGGTGCTCGCTCCCAGGCAAGACGAGGACGCGGTCACCCAGGCTATGCGCGCCCTTCAGCGCGTTGTCGACGTCAGCCGCGTCAGCCGTAGCTACGTCATTGCCATTGCGGTCCGCAGTGAGAATCCGGTCAAGTCGGCGCGAATAGCCAACGCAGTCGCCGATATTTACATCGAGCATGAAGTGAATGCGCGGAGGAGCGCGGCCAATCGCGTGGAGAACGCGATGACGTCTCGGCACAGAGAGCTCGCCGACCGCGTGAAAGCGGCCGAAGATGCGATCGAGACCTTCAAGACGCAGAACAACCTCGTTGGATCCGCCAGCCGGCTCATGAGCGATCAACAGCTCGAGGAGCTGACCACCCGGCTCAGCGTGGAGCATTCCAAAGTCGTGCTGCTGCGCGCGCGCTTTGAGCAGATCGAAAACCTGCTGAAGCATCAGGCCTCGCCCGACGACATTCCCGAGGCAGTGCAGTCGCCGACCATAGCCGGCTTGCGCTCGCAATACGCTCAGGTCGTTAGCAGGCAAACGAGGGCTTTGACATTGCTCGGCCCGCGGCATCCCGATGTGCGCGTGCTCAGCGAGCAGCGCGATGCCCAACGCCGGCTCATTAGCGATGAGCTGCGGCGGATAGCAGAGAGCGCGAAGAATGAGTATGACCGAGGGCTGGCGAGCGAGCTGGCTCTTCGCGCGGATCTCGAAGCTCTGAAGGGCACTACTATTCGCTCCAACGAAGCGATGGTGCGTTTGCGGGAACTCGAGCGCGTCGCGGCGTCGAATCGCGAGATCTATCAGGCCTTCCTGATGCGCGCGAAGGAGATCGGCGCACAAGGCGGCGTCGATACCTCCAATTCGCGTGTGATATCGGCGGCTATCCCACCGCTCCAACCCTCCGGCCCCCGTCTCCTCCTCATTCCGATGGCGCTCCTGGCCGGCTTGGCACTGGCCGGATCGTACTTCTGGCTTTTCGGGCGGACCTCGCCATTGCCTGCCAGGTAGCCGCTCGCGGCGCGTTGAGAGTCGTGCTCTGCCCTATCTCGCGGATCGCCAGGTGAGCGTCGTTCCGCTCGCCACCTGTTTCACGACGGACGCCAGCGTGCTAAAGCGCGCCCCGCGTCCGTTCTCCGACGCGATCCGCAACAGGCGCTCTTGATGCCGGCACGGCCGACGACACTGTCGATCCTCATCATTGATGAAAACCGCTTGCGGGCGTCGGTGATCGAGGCCGGCCTGCGCGAGGCCGGGTACGACAATCTGACCCTTATCCATGATGTGAGCGGCATCGCGCGCCGCATCGCCGATGTCGAGCCCGACGTGATCTTCATCGATCTGGAGAATCCCAACCGCGATATGCTGGAGAATATGTTCCAGCTCTCCCGCGCGGTGAAACGGCCCATCGCCATGTTTGTCGACCGTTCCGACCAAGCCGCCATCGAGGCGGCCGTCGATGCTGGTGTGTCGGCTTACGTGGTCGACGGTCTCAAGCGCGAGCGCGTCAAGCCGATCCTCGACATGGCCATCAGCCGCTTCAATGCATTCTCGCGCATGGCACGCGAGTTGGAGGAGGCGCGGTCGGAACTCGGGAACCGCAAGCTCATCGACCGTGCCAAGGGGATACTCATGACCACCCGCGGGATGAGCGAGGCCGACGCCTACGCGCTGCTACGCAAGACGGCGATGAACCAGAACCGCAAGATCTCCGAGATTGCCGAGAGCCTGATTACCGCGGCCGGCCTTCTCGCTCCGCCGGAGGACAAATGAGGATGGCCGGCGAACATCAAATCGTCGCGGGGTTCATGCCGCTGCTCGACAGCGCCATCCTCGTTGCGGCGCGGGAAAAGGGCTTCACCGCTGCCGAGGCCATCGATCTCGTTCTCGTTCGCGAAACGTCGTGGGCCAACATCCGCGACCGCATGGCGGTCGGCCACTTCCAGGTGGCGCACGTGCTCGCGCCGATGCCGATTGCCTCGAACCTGGGGCTGACGCCGCTCGCCGTGCCGGTCATTGCGCCCATGGCGCTCGGGCTTGGCGGCAATGCGGTGACGGTGTCGAATGCGGTGTGGGCCCGCATGGTCGATGAGGGGGCAACGCCGGACTTCGACCCGACGTCGACAGGCAGGGCGTTGCAACGGGTCATCGCCAGACGGGCCTCGCTCTCCGAACCCGTGTTGCGCTTTGCCGTCGTGCATCCCTACTCGGGGCATAACTACGAATTGCGCTATTGGCTGGCGGCGTGCGGCATCGATCCGGCACGCGACGTCGAGGTCGTCATCGTGCCGCCGCCGCTAATGGCCGACGCGCTCGCCAGTGGCGCCATCGATGGTTATTGCGTCGGCGAGCCGTGGAGCACCGCGGCGGCGCTGCAGGGGTACGGGCGCATTGCGACGGTAAAGGCTGCAATTTGGCGCTCGAGCCCGGAGAAGGTCTTGAATACTAGCGCGAATTGGGCCGCCGACGAGCCCGGCGCCCTCGCCGCCCTGCTGCGCGCTTTGTGCCGCTCGGCGCAGTGGTGTGCCGAGCCATCCAACCGCCGCGAGCTGGCGCAGATTCTATCGGACAAGGCCTATCTGGGACGGCCGGCCGAGTGGATGCTGCACGGATTGACCGGCGAGCTCGATGCGGGAGACGGCGACATTCGCCGTGCCACGGACTTCTTCGTCCCCTTCGCCAAGGCGGCAACCTTCCCCTGGAAGAGCCACGCGCTGTGGTTCTATTCGCAGATGGTGCGCTGGGGCCAGGTGCGGCACACACCCGAGAACGCGAACACGGCGCGCGAGACGTATCGTCCGGACCTCTATCGCAGCGCGCTCACGCCGCTCGGCGTGGCTCTGCCGGCGGCCAATGCGAAGGTGGAAGGGGCGCTGTTGTCGCCGACGCCGGTCGGCTCGGCGGGCGCCAGCCTGACCCTCGGCCCGGATGGATTCTTCGACGCTACGCTGTTCGATCCCGACAAGCTCGACGCTTACATTGCCGGGCAGAAGCGCTAGCGCGTCAAAGTGTGCAGTGCACAAACTTTGGGCCGCGCATACCCGCAAATGGCTAATCTTTGGTCTTGCCTTCGCCCGGTGCGATGAGGCATGAAAGTCGCAAGCCGTTGATTTAGGTAGAAAACATCATCTGTACGCAGATGGCATGTTTCCTGCTCTTAACAACGCTGATCGCGCCCAATGGCGGGCGCTCAAGTGGCAAAGCTGCCGATCAAACCATTGCGCACGTGCGCAGGGGTTCGACCGGCAGCTTTTTTGTTTTTGGGCACCGCCCAGTAGGAGACCGATAGATGCGCACGGACGGATTTGCAGGCACCACGACATCCAGCGAGCAGGGCCAGGCCTCATGGATGGCCACGCTGGGCTTCATGCTCTGCTTCGCGGCCTTGACGCTCGCGTCCATGGTCGCCGCTCGCGCCGAGCCGCTGGTGCCCGAGAAGGACGAGCTCAAGTTCGGCTTCATCAAGCTCACCGACATGGCCCCGCTCGCCATCGCCAAGGAGCTCGGCTTCTTCGAGGACGAGGGCCTCTACGTGACGCTGGAGCCGCAGGCGAACTGGAAGGTTCTGCTCGACCGCGTCATCAGCGGCGAGCTCGATGGTGCCCACATGCTCGCCGGCCAGCCGCTTGCCGCCACCATCGGCTTCGGCACCAAGGCCGACATCGTCACCCCCTTCTCGATGGATCTCAACGGCAACGCCATCACCGTCTCCAACGACGTCTGGGCGATGATGAAGCCGCAGATCCCGGTCGTTGACGGCAAGCCGGTGCATCCCATCAAGGCCGATGTGCTGAAGCCGGTGATCGACAAGTTCCAGGCCCAAGGCAAGACCTTCAACATGGGCATGGTCTTTCCGGTATCCACCCACAACTACGAGCTGCGCTACTGGCTCGCCGCGGGCAAAATCCATCCCGGTCTCTATTCGCCGAGCGACACCTCCGGGCAGATCAAGGCCGACGTACTCCTGTCGGTGACACCGCCCCCGCAGATGCCGGCGACGCTGGAAGCCGGAACCATCCACGGCTATTGCGTGGGTGAGCCGTGGAACCAGGCAGCCGTCTTCAAGGGCATCGGCGTGCCCGTCGTGACCGATTTCGAGATCTGGAAGAACAATCCGGAGAAGGTCTTCGGCATCACCAAGGCATTCGCGGAAGCAAACCCCAAAACGACGCTCGCCATCACCAAGGCGCTTATCCGCGCCGCCATGTGGCTCGACGAAAACGACAACGCCAATCGCATGAAGGCGGTCGAGATCCTCTCGAAGCCGGAATACGTCGGCGCCGATGCGAAGGTCATCGCCAATTCGATGACCGGCACCTTCGAGTACGAGAAGGGCGACAAGCGCGCGGTGCCGGATTTCAACGTCTTCTTCCGCCACTTCGCCAACTATCCCTACTACTCCGACGCAGTCTGGTACCTCACGCAGATGCGCCGCTGGGGCCAGATCGGCGATGCCAAGACGGACGACTGGTATGCGGACGTGGCCAAGAAGGTCTACCTCCCGGAAATCTATCTGCAGGCGGCCAAGCTCCTCGTCGCGGAAGGCAAGGCCAAGGAAGCTGACTTCCCGTGGAGCACGGACGGCTATCGCGCGCCGACGTCCGATTTCATCGATGGCATCCCCTACGACGGGCACAAGCCGAACGCCTACATCGACTCGCTGCCCATTGGCCTGAAGGGTCCGCAGAAGCTTGAAGGCAGCGAGGTCGTCGGGGGATGACCTGCTGCCCGCGCGGCGACCGCCCGCGAGGCGGTCGCCGCCAATCACAATCGCATTTGATCCAGGACATACGAACATGACCAACGCGTCCGATACCATCGCCACCGCTGACGCGGGCGTCCTCTTCCGGCGGGAGAGGCGCTTCGCCCGCATCAACAAGGCCGCGAGGTGGCTCGATGCTTTGGGGTTCGCCTGGCTGCCGCCGCTGTTGCGCATCGCGGCGGGTGACAGCGTCAGCGAACAGCTTGGCGAATTGAAGCGCGTGCTGTTCATTCCGCTCATCGGCATCGCCATCTTCATCGTCGGCTGGAGCGTACTCGCTCCGCGCGTCGATACTTCGCTCGGGGCGCTCCCCGGGCCGGGGCAAGTGTGGGAGCAGGCGTTCAACCTGTGGGACGACCACACCGCCGAACGCGTCAAGGAAGCGGAGTTCTACGAACGTCAGACGGCGCGCAACGCCGCCCTTGCCGAAGCCGGCAAACCCGAAGAGGTGAAGTGGCGCAACTACACCGGCAAGCCGACCTACTTCGACCAGATCGTCACCTCGCTGAAGACGGTCGGGCTCGGCTTCATCATCGCAACGCTGATCGCCGTACCACTGGGCATTGCTTGCGGTCTGTCGACGACGCTGAACGGTGCCATAAACCCGCTCATTCAGCTCTTCAAGCCGGTGTCACCGCTCGCCTGGCTGCCCATCGTCACCATGGTCATCTCGGCGGTTTACGTAAGCCCTAGCGACGCCATGCCCAAGTCGCTGCTGATCTCGGCGATTACGGTGACGCTCTGCTCCCTTTGGCCGACGCTTATCAACACGGCGCTTGGCGTCGCCTCCATCGACAAGGATCTCCTGAACGTCGGCAAGGTGTTGCAGCTCTCGACCGTGACGAGCATCCGCAAGCTGGTGCTGCCGTCCGCCCTGCCGCTCATCTTCACGGGGCTGCGCCTGTCGCTCGGCGTTGGCTGGATGGTGCTGATCGCGGCCGAGATGCTGGCGCAGAATCCCGGCCTCGGAAAGTTCGTGTGGGACGAGTTCCAGAACGGCTCATCCTCGTCGCTGGCACGCATCATGGTGGCGGTGCTCACCATCGGCGTCATCGGCTTCGCGCTCGACCGCATCATGTATGCGCTGCAGTCGGCCTTCACCTTCCAACCCAACCGGTGAGGCGCCCATGAGCTTTCTCGACATCGTCGGACTGTCCAAGAGCTACGGCGAGGGCGCGGCCCGGACAGAGGTTCTGTCCGGCGTCGATCTCTCCGTCGCCGAGGGCGAGTTCATCGCCATTGTCGGCTTCTCCGGCTCCGGCAAGACGACGCTCATATCGGCTATCGCCGGTCTGATCGCGCCGGACAGCGGCACCATCAAGATCCGCGGCAAGGACATCACGGGGCCCGGTCCCGACCGCGGCATCGTCTTCCAGTCCTATTCGCTGATGCCGTGGTTGAGCGTCTACGGCAACGTGGCGCTGGCCGTTAATGCAGTACGCAAGAACCTGTCGCCGGCCGCGCGCGGCGCCATCACGCACAAGTACATCGATATGGTCGGCCTTTCGCACGCCATCGATCGGCGACCGGCAGAACTATCCGGTGGCATGCGCCAGCGTGTTGCGGTTGCCAGGGCGCTGGCGATCCAACCGCAGATCATCCTGCTCGACGAGCCGCTCTCCGCCCTCGACGCGCTGACGCGCGCCAAACTGCAGGACGAGTTCGCGGAGATCTCGGCCCGCGAGAAGAAGACCATCATCCTCATCACCAACGACGTCGACGAGGCAATCCTTCTCGCCGATCGCATCATCCCGTTGACGCCGGGACCGCGCGCCACACTCGGCCCATCGTTCAAGGTGAACCTGCCACGCCCCCGGGACCGGGCGGCAATGAACTCGGATCCGGAGTTCATTCGCATCCGTGCCGAGGTCACAGCCTGCCTGATGGAGCTCGGTGCGACCCGGTCCACAAACTCGCAGAACGAGCCGTTGCTTCCGAACGTCGTGCCGATCACGGCAAAAAGCGAACTGCCGGCCGCCTACGCGGACGCAGCGCATTCCCCGATCGAGAAGCGCTACGTCGAGTTCTACGAGCTCCGCAAAACCTATCCCACGCCGAAAGGTCCGCTCACCGTAGTCGACGGCTTCAACCTGAAAATGGACAAGGGCGAGTTCGTTACGCTCATCGGCCATTCCGGCTGCGGCAAGTCGACCGTGCTGTCGATGGCGGCGGGGCTCAACAAAATATCGAGCGGCGGCGTCGTCCTCGACGGGCACGAGGTGAGCGGCGCGGGCCCGGATCGGGCGGTCGTTTTTCAGTCACCCTCGCTCATGCCGTGGCTGACAGCGCGCGAGAACGTCGCCCTCGGTGTCGACCGCGTCTATCCGAAGGCCAGCCCCGCCGAGCGGCGCGATATCGTCGAATACTACCTGCACCGCGTCGGCCTCGGCGATTCGATGCACCGGCGCGCCGCCGAACTCTCCAACGGCATGAAGCAGCGGGTCGGCATTGCTCGCGCCTTCGCTCTGTCCCCCAAGCTGCTGCTGCTCGATGAGCCGTTCGGCATGCTCGACAGCCTCACCCGCTGGGAGTTGCAGGACGTGCTGATGGATGTTTGGACACGCACCAAGGTCACCGCCATCTGCGTCACGCATGATGTCGACGAGGCCATTCTTCTCGGCGACCGGGTGGTGATGATGTCCAACGGGCCGAACGCGACGATCGGCAACATCATGGAAGTAAACCTGCCGCGTCCGCGCTCGCGCAAGATGCTGCTCTCGCACCCGCACTACTACGCCTACCGCGAAGAGCTTCTCGACTTCCTCGAAGCCTACGAGGGCGGCGCCAATCCGGAGCCAGCCCTTGTCGAGGCGATCAAGCGCAAGCGCGGCGAGCGGCTGGCGGCCGGCCCGAGATTGCGCATCGAGGCAGCGGAATGAACACCATGCGCGAGAAACTCGTCATCATCGGCAACGGCATGGCGCCCGGGCGCATGCTCGAGCACCTGCTCGACAAGGCGCCGGGGCGCTACGAGGTCACCATTTTCAACGCCGAGCCGCGCGTCAACTACGACCGCATCATGCTCTCGCCCGTACTGTCGGGCGAAAAAGACTACGAGCAGATCATCATTCACGGCGACGGCTGGTACATCAAGAACGGCATCACGCTCTACAAGGGGTACAAGGTCACCGAGATCGACCGCGTCGCCAAGACCGTCACCTCCGATCGCGGTGTCGTAGCGCCGTACGACAAGCTGGTCATCGCCACGGGCTCGGTGCCGCTTATGCTGCCGGTGCCGGGGAACAATCTTCCGGGGGTCCTTTCCTACCGCGATCTCGACGACGTCAACGCCATGCTCGTCGCGGCGCAATCCCGCGCCAAGGCTGTTGTCATCGGCGGCGGGTTGCTCGGCCTCGAGGCCGCGGCCGGTCTCAACTCGCGCGACATGGACGTCACCGTGCTGCATCTGATGCCGACGCTGATGGAGCGTCAGCTCGATCCGGCAGCCGGCTACATGCTGCAGCGGGAACTCGAGCAACGCGGCATCAAGATCATCACCAAGGCTTCGACCAAAGCCATCCTCGGCAATGGCAAGGTCGAAGGGGTGGAGCTGGCCGATGGTCGCGTCATTCCGGCGACGCTGGTGATCATGGCCGCCGGAATTCGGCCCAATGCCGGAATCGCCAAGGAAGCCGGTCTCGCCACGAACCGAGGCATCCTCGTCGATGGAGGCATGCACACCTCCGATTCTGACATCTTCGCGGTCGGCGAATGTGCCGAGGTGGGCGGCCATGTTTATGGCCTTGTCGCGCCGCTTTACGAGATGGCGCGCGTTGCCGCATCGCACCTAACGGGTGATGCCACGGCAACGTTCGTGCACAACGATACGCCGACCAAGCTCAAGGTCACGGGCATCGACCTCTTCTCGCTCGGCGATTTCGCCGACGGCGAGGATCGACAAGAGATCGTGCTGCGCGACGCCACCGCCGGTGTCTACAAGCGGCTCATCCTGCAGGACAACCGCATCATCGGCACCGTCCTTTACGGCGAAACGGCCGACGGAGCCTGGTTCAACGACCTGAAGAAGCGCCAGGTCGACATCTCCGACATGCGCGAGACGCTTATTTTCGGTCAGGCCTACCAGGGGGGCTCGCCGCTGGACCCTATGGCGGCCGTTGCAGCGTTGCCCGATGACGCAGAGATCTGCGGCTGCAACGGCGTATGTAAGGGCAAGATCACGGGCGCCATTACTGCGAAGGGTCTGACCTCGCTGGACGACGTGCGCGCGCACACCAAGGCGTCGGCATCATGCGGGTCCTGCACCGGTCTCGTCGAGCAGCTCATGACGCTGACGCTGGGCGAGGCATACAACCCTGCTGCGGTGCAGCCGATGTGCGCCTGCACATCGCTCGGCCACGACGACGTGCGTCGCCTGATCAAGGCCAAGAGCCTCAAGACCATCCATGCGGTCATGCAAGAGCTCGAATGGACGACATCGTGCGGCTGCGCCAAGTGCCGCCCGGCGCTCAACTACTACCTGGTGTGCGATTGGCCGGGCGAGTACGCCGACGACTACCAGTCGCGCTTCATCAACGAGCGCGCACACGCCAACATTCAGAAGGACGGCACCTACTCGGTGGTGCCGCGCATGTGGGGCGGGGTGACGAGCGCCAAGGAGTTGCGCGCCATCGCCGATGTGGTCGACAAGTTTGCCATCCCGACGGTGAAGGTCACCGGCGGGCAGCGCATCGACATGCTCGGCATCAAGAAGGAGGATTTGCCGGCGGTCTGGTCCGATCTTGGCAAGGCGGGCTTCGTTTCCGGGCATGCCTACGCCAAGGGTCTGCGCACGGTGAAGACGTGCGTCGGCACCGACTGGTGCCGCTTCGGCACGCAGGACTCCACCGGCTTCGGCGTGCGCATCGAAAAGTTCATGTGGGGCTCGTGGACGCCGGCCAAGGTGAAGATGGCCGTTTCCGGCTGTCCGCGGAACTGCGCCGAGGCGACGTGCAAGGACGTCGGCGTCGTTTGCGTCGATTCCGGCTACGAGATCCATTTTGCTGGCGCGGCCGGCCTCGACATCAAGGGCACGGAGGTGCTCGGCCTCGTCAAGACCGAGGACGAGGCGCTCGAGGTGATCGTCGCGCTCGTGCAGATGTACCGCGAGCAGGCGCGCTACCTCGAGCGCATTTACAAATGGACCAAGCGCATCGGCGTCGCCGAGATCCGTCGTCAGGTGCTCGATGATGTCCCGCGTCGCAAGGCATTCTTCGAGCGCTTCGTCTACTCGCAGAAGTTCGCCCAGGTCGATCCTTGGTCGGAGCGTGTCTCCGGGCTGCACAAGCATGAGTTCCGCCCGCTGGCCGCGGTCGGCATGGCACAGGCGGCGGAGTGAGCGCGATGAACTGGATTGCCATAGGCAGCATCACGGACATTCCCCAGCGTGGGGCGCGCTGCCTCAACACGCCGGATGGCAAGGTGGCCGTGTTCCGGACGGCGGACGATCGCGTATTTGCCATCGACGATCACTGCCCGCACAAGGGCGGCCCGCTCAGCCAAGGCATCGTCCATGGCGCCTCGGTCACGTGCCCGCTGCACAACTGGGTGATCTCGCTGGAAAGCGGCAAGGCACAGGGTGCCGACGAGGGCTGCGTGCGAACGATCCCCGTGAAGGTCGAGGACGGCACGCTCTACATCGCCGTCGACCAAGCCCCCGCGCATCGGGCGGCCTGAACATGGACATGTCCGCCCCACGCTGCATCAAGACCACGTGCCCCTACTGCGGGGTCGGGTGCGGCGTGCTCGCCGAAGTCTCAGCTAACGGTGACGTGGCCGTGCGCGGCGATCCCGATCACCCGGCGAATTTCGGACGCCTGTGCTCGAAGGGTGCGGCTCTGGCGGAAACCGTCGACCTCGACGATCGGCTCCTGTTTCCCCACGTTCATGGGGCAAGGACGGACTGGGATACGGCGCTCGACCTGGTCGCCGGCAAATTCAATGAGACGATCCGCACGCATGGTCCCGACTCGGTAGCCTTCTACGTTTCGGGCCAGTTGCTGACCGAGGACTACTACGTTGCCAACAAGCTGATGAAAGGCTTCATCGGCTCCGCCAACATCGACACCAATTCACGCCTGTGCATGGCGTCCTCCGTTGCCGGACACAAGCGCGCCTTCGGCGCCGACACGGTGCCCGGGTGCTACGAGGATCTGGAACTCGCCGACCTCATCGTGCTTGTCGGCTCCAACCTCGCCTGGTGCCATCCGGTGCTTTACCAGCGCATCGCCGCCGCCAAGGAGAAGCGGCCGGAGATGAAGGTGGTGCTGATCGATCCGCGCCGCACGGCGACAGCCGACATCGCCGACCTCTACCTGCCGATCAAGCCCGACGGCGACGTGCCCCTATTTCTCGGCTTGCTGCGCTACCTGGCACGCACCTATTCGACCAAGCGCAGCTACATCAAGCTGCACACGACCGGCTTCAAGGAGGCGGCGCGCGCGGCCGACACGCTCGACCTCTACGCCCTCGTGCGTCTTACGGGGCTTCCTGCCGCGACGCTGGAGGAGTTCTTCGCGCTGTTTGCTGCCACCGAGAAAACCGTCACCGTCTATAGCCAGGGCGTCAATCAATCCGCCTCCGGCACCGACAAGGTCAACGCCATCATCAACTGCCACCTGGCGACCGGCCGTATCGGCAAGCCGGGCATGGGACCCTTCTCGGTCACCGGCCAACCCAACGCCATGGGTGGGCGCGAGGTCGGCGGTCTCGCCAACATGCTCGCGGCGCACATGAGCATCGAGGACGCCGCGCATCGCCATCGCGTCCAGCGTTTCTGGGACTCGCCAACGATCGCCACCCAGCTTGGCCTCAAGGCGGTCGACATGTTCCGTGCCGTTGCCGACGGTCGCATCAAGGCGTTGTGGATCATGGCCACCAATCCCGTCGTCTCCATGCCGGAGGCCGAGAACGTCGAGGCGGCGATCCGCCATTGCCCCTTCGTCGTCGTTTCCGATGTGACCGGCGCCACCGACACGGCGCGGCTGGCCGACGTTCTCCTGCCGGCGACAGCCTGGGGCGAGAAGAGCGGCACCATCACCAACTCGGAGCGGCGCATTTCGCGCCAGCGCAGCTTCATGCCGCTGCCGGGCGAAGCCAGACCCGACTGGTGGATCGTCTGCGAGGTCGCCAGCCGCATGGGGCACGGCGATGCCTTCGCCTATACGGAACCGGCCGAAATCTTCGCCGAGCACGCGGCGCTGTCCGGCTTTGAGAACGGCGGCACCCGCGATTTCGACATAGGCGCCTTGGCCAAACTCGATGACGCCGACTACGAAGACCTCGAGCCGGTCCAGTGGCCTTGCGCATCGACCGTCGCAGGACCCGCACGCATGTTCGCCGACGGCGGCTTCTTTACGCCCGACGCGAAAGCGCGTTTCGTCGAAGTGCAGGTCGCTACCGAGCCGGTGGCCGCACCGGGCTTCCCGCTCACGCTCAACACCGGGCGCGTGCGCGATCACTGGCACACCATGACGCGCACAGGCAAAAGCGCACGTCTGTCGCAGCATTGTGCCGAACCCTTCGTCGAAATCCACCCGCTTGACGCTGCACGCCACCACATCGGCGACGCCGACCTCGTGCGCGTGTCGACCGGACTTGGCGCCATTCTCGTCCGCGCCCTTATCACGCCGCGACAGCAACTGGGGTCCGTCTTCGTGCCCATGCACTGGAACGATCAGTTTGCTTCGCGCGCCCGCGTTGACGCGTTAATCGGCGCCGTCGTCGATCCGATCTCCGGGCAGCCGGCGTTGAAGAACGTCCCCGTGCGCATCGAGCGCTTCGTTGCTGCCACGTATGGTTTTGCCGTTCTGCGCCGCAAGCCGGCGAATATTCCCACCGCCTACTGGGCCATCGCCAAGTGCAGCGGCGGCTGGCGACTCGAGATGGCATTCGCTGTCGCGACCGACGATTGGGCCCCGCTGGTGACCGAGCTCGTCGGTGCCGACATCCAGCTCGCCGTCTACTGCGACGCCGAGACCGGGCGCTACCGCTTCGCCTGCTACGAGGGGGACCAACTGGCAGGGACTGTCTTTCTGGCGCCCGAGCCCGTGGCGGTGTCGCGTGACTGGGCCATCGCGCAACTCGGTCTGCAAAACCTGGCGCGCGGCAAACGAACGTCGGCTATCGCCGGGCGCCCCGCAAAAGGCGCCGTCGATCGCGGGGCGACTGTCTGCGCCTGCTTCGGCGTCGGCGCCAACGAGATCGTCAGCGCCGTCGGGCGCGGCTGCACGACGGTGTCGGCCATCGGCGAGGCGCTGCAGGCTGGCACCAACTGCGGCTCCTGCCGCGCTGAAATCCGCGACATCATCGAACTGCAACGCACGCGCGCGCCGGTATCGGCTGAGCGCAAAGTCGTTGTGCCGGCTTAGGGGACGCCAACATGCACGCACCTTCACAGTCGTTGAGCGGGTTCCCAAACCTGGTTGCAGCGGCCCTGTATCGGGTGACGCAGGCCGGGCGTGCGTTGTTTGGGGGCCAATTCGCAGTAACCCACAGCAATGCCGCTCGTCGCAACCGCCAACGGTCCGGCCACGTCAGCCTCGTCGGTTCCGGTCCGGGCGATCCCGAGCTGTTGACGCTCAAGGCGCTGCGCGCGTTGCAGGAGGCGGATGTCATCCTGCACGACCAGCTCGTATCGGCGGAGGTGCTGGCACTCGTTTCATCGCGTGCGGAGCGCATCCATGTCGGCAAGAAGGGTTACGGCCGCGCGTGCAAGCAGACCGACATCAACGATCTGATGGTTGCGCTCGCCTCAGCGGGACGCAGGGTCGTGCGTCTCAAGGCCGGCGATGCGCTGATGTTCGGTCGCCTCGATGAGGAAATCGCGGCTTTGGTTACTGCCGGTATCGCCTTCGACGTCGTTCCCGGCATATCCGCCGCCCAGGGCGCGGCCGCCGGGCTCGGCGTTTCGCTGACGCGTCGGCGCGGTGCGCGCCGCTTCCAGGCGATCACGGGCCACGCTGCAGACGGCCGATTGCCGGATGATTTCGACTGGGCGGGGCTCGCCGATCCCAAAGCAACGACGGCGGTCTATATGCCAAAAGCTACGATTGGGGCACTGTGCAGCGAGCTTTTGCGACGCGGCCTCGCGGCGGAACACCCGGCTGTCGCCGTGTTCAATGCCACGCGCGCGGACGAGGTCGTCGTGACCGCTTCCGTCGGAACGTTGCCGGAGCGCGTGGCGGCGGTCGACAGCGGCGCTCCCTGCATCATCCTCATCGGCATCGATGCTGCCAACGCCGCGTTCTTACCGCGCTCAGCGGCGCGCGAATGCGTCAACGCGTGAATATCTAATGTGTCTCTTAAGTGGAGTAACGAATACCGTGAACTGGCAAATCAAAGTACTCGGCCTCGCAGGCATCGCAATCGCATTCGCCCTCAGCGCCACGCCCGGCGGTGCAGCAGACCTCGGCGGCGATTGTTGCGCCGACCTCGAAGAGCGCATTGCCGAGCTCGAGGCCACCACAGCGCGCAAAGGCAATCGCAAAGTTTCGCTGACCGTCACCGGCTACGTGACCAAGCAGATCATGTTCTGGGACGACGGCGTCGAGCATAACGCCTACGTCCAGGATATCGGACCGACGCAAGCGACGAACTTCCGCATCACAGGAGAGGCGACGATCTCCCCCGGCTGGAAGGCCGGCTACCTGATGCGCATCCAGGACCTCCACGACAACCCGATGGGCGCGAACCAGAGCACGCCGAGCGGCGATCTAGGACTGAACTTGCAGATGTCGCACTGGTACATCGCCAGCAAGGAGTTCGGAAAGCTGGCCGTTGGCAAGAACGCGCTCGCGTCGAAGAGCGCCGCGATGTTCACCGACCTTTCCGGTACTCAGGTGATCGCCAACTACGTGCTGTTCGACGGCGGCGGATTCTTCCTGCGCAGCAACGGTGCCTTCGTTACCGACATGGCCGGTAATAGGGTGACGTGGGGCAATCTCGGCTATTGCTATTCGCAGCAGCGCCCCTGGGGCGGCGATTGCGACGGCATCGTCATGAACGGCGTGCGCTATGACAGCCCCATCTTCGCCGGCTTCTCGGTGTCGGCGAGCTACGGCGAGGACGACGATTGGGAGGTCGCCGGACGCTATACGGGCGAGGTGTCAGGGTTCAAGCTCGCCTTCGGCGCCGGCTACTCGGTCAATACGGATCAGAATACGCAACCGCCGCCGATCTCCTTCAGCAAGGACTCGGAATTCTTCCAGGCCGGCGGTTATGCCCAGCACCTAGCGACGGGCCTGTTTCTCCATGCCGCCTACGGTCAGGAAGACAACAACGGCAAGACGACGACCGGCGGCTTTACTGAGCCCGATACGCACCAGTGGTACGTAAAGGGAGGCATACGCCGGCAGTGGCTAGCGCTTGGCCATTCGGTCCTTTACGGCGAATACGGCCAGTACATCGACCAGCTTGGACCGACCGCCCTCGCCGCTGGCGCCACCTCCTCCGAATTCGCACGGTGGGGATTGGGCGCCGTGCAGGAGATCGACGCCGCGTCGATGGCGTTGTGGATCAAGTACCGGCAGCACGACGCAGAGGTGACGGGCGTCGGCGATATCGACAGCTTCCGCTATGTCTCTACCGGCGCCATGATCAACTTCTAACCGGGGGTGCGATGCTCATCGTGCGTCATGGTACGGCGCCGGGGACTTATGCTCATTGTCATCAGCTTCTAAGCTGACGGGTTGGAACGGGAACCGATGCGAAAGTCACGACGCTCGAAATCGGTCGCAAAGCCGTGAATGGCGAGCGGGAACTTGCCGCGGCCGGCGAAGGTTGTCTCCGGGGATGAAACCCTAGGAGAAGAAGAATGTCCTTCAAGTATCTCGCTATTGCCGCGGCCCTCGCCATTAGCCCTGCCGCCGTCGCGCAGCAGGTGGACAACCCGGATGCGCAGACGCAAGCCGGGCAGGCGGGCGAAACCTCGGACCGCACGCCGGACAAGGCAACGCCAACTCCGCAGAACCAGGACGATACGGCCGACGGTAAGACCTCGGACCGCAGCCCAGACAAGAATGTGAAGGTCGAGCAACAGCCGGGCGCAGCTGGCAGCGCGGGCTCGAGCGCCTCGGAAGGCGCTTCCTCGGGAACGTCGGGGAGCAGCACGACGATGCCGCCCGCGGACCCGCCGGCGTCTTCCAGCAGCGGCAACTAATACGCGTTGAGAGCGCCGCTCCTTGGATCCTAACAGCGCTCTCGGCAGCCGCCCTCACCGGGGCGGCTGCTTGTTGCGATCCAATTGCCATCCCGATCGCGCGACGTTTCGATCTCTGACTAAGCCGAGGACTTCTCCCAGGCGGTGATCGAGAGCGGCTACTTCTCACCCGGTCGGGATCTGCTCGTCGTTCGGGAGAGCGCCGGTATGGCGGTGCCGGATTTATTCAACTTCACGACAGACTTGCAGTTCGGCGGGACGCCGATCATGCCGCTCGGGCATTTCGGCTTCACGATCGGCTTGCAGTTCGGCGGCGTGCCGATGGTGCCGCTCGGGCATTTTGGTTTCACGATCGGCTTGCAGTTCGGTGGCGTGCCGATAGTCCCGCTCGGGCACTTCGGCCTCACGATCTGCTTGCAGTTCGGCGGCGTGCCTACGGTGCCGGCCGGGCAAGGTTTGGGCGGCTCGACGCAGCGCTTGCCGGTCCATGTCCAACCCTTTTTCCGGCACTCGTCGGCAGGATTGGTCGGCTCGATGCAACGCTTGCCGGTCCACGTCCAACCCTTCTTGCGGCACTCGTCGGCAGGATCGGTCGGCTCGACGCAACGCTTGCCGTCCCAGATCCAGCCCTTCTTGCGGCACTCGTCAGCCGGGTTCGTCGGCTCTACGCACTGTCCGCGCGCATTGCGCTCGTAGCCACGCTTGCAGACGCACTGACCCTTATCGTCGCGCACCTCGTTCGGGCCGGGTTCGCACTGCGGCTTCACGTCCGTGACGCAGCGGCCATTCTTGTCGCGCTCGTAGCCGCGCTTGCAGACGCACTGGCCGTCATCGTTGCGCACCTCGTTCGGGCCGGGTTCGCACTGCGGCTTCACGTCCGTGACGCAGCGGCCATTCTTGTCGCGCTCGTAGCCGCGCTTGCACACACACTGGCCGTCGTCGTTGCGGTACTCGTTCCGGTTCGGCTCGCAGAGCGGTTCGGGCTTCTCGACGCACCGGCCACGCGTATCGCGTTCG
>CAZOOS010000018.1:0-27352 GCA_964581475.1 uncultured Hyphomicrobium sp. | reverse complement strand
GCCGCCCGACGAGAATGGCGTCGCAGCGCGCGCGCATGAGATGGCCGGCGGCGCGCGCCGTCGGGCCCGTTGCCCAGGCCGGCCTCCCCGCGCCGCCGCGCGGCACGCCGCCGTCGGCATCGAGCGCCAGCTTCGCCGTCACCAGCGGGCGCCGTTCCGTCACGCGCAGGATGTGCCCGGCGGCGAGCCAATGCGCCGCCTCGACTAGCAAGCCACGCTCCACCGCGATGCCCGCCTGGCGCAGACGCGCCAGTCCGCTACCGGCGACGCGCGGATCGGGATCCTCGATGGCACACACGACGCGGGCGACGCCGGCGCCGACGATGGCATCGGCGCAAGGCGCCGTCACGCCGTGGTGCGAGCAGGGCTCGAGCGTCACGTACATGGTGGCGCCGCGCGCGCGCGCGCCGGAGCGCGCAATAGCCTCCGTCTCGGCGTGCGGGCGCCCGCCCGGTGCCGTCCAGCCGCGGGCGATGATCTCACCGGTGCGCTCGTCGGCGATGACGGCGCCGACGGAAGGGTTGGGGGCCGTACGGCCGAGCCCGCGCGCGGCGACACCCAGCGCTATTTGCATCATCTGGGCGTCGAAATCGGAGCGCTGCGCGGGGCGCATCACGCTCAATGCTTCTTGAGCGGCGCCGTCTCCGCAACGGAGCTGTCGAAGGCCCGGTGCGCCGCCTCGTGCACGGCGGCCGGCTCGGTGGCGATCTCGCCCAGCACCTCGTGGAAGTCGGACGCCTCGCGGAAATCGCGATAGACGGAGGCAAAGCGCACGTAGGCGACCGGGTCGAGCCCGCGCAGCGCCTCCATGACGAGACCGCCGATGGTCGAGGAGGCAACCTCGCTCTCGCCGGCGCTTTCGAGCTGGCGCACCAGACCCGACACCATGCGCTCGACGCGCTGGTCGTCGATCGGGCGCTTGCGCAACGCCACCTCGACCGAACGCACCAGCTTGTCACGATCGAACGGCACCTTGCGCCCCGACCGCTTGACGACCAGCAATTCGCGCAGTTGCACGCGCTCGAAGGTGGTGAAGCGGCCGCCGCAGTCGGGGCATACGCGGCGACGCCGGATGGCCGCGTTCTCCTCGGTCGGACGGCTGTCCTTCACTTGCGTGTTTTCGCCGGCGCAATATGGGCAGCGCATCGAAGCCTCCCCTTCGCTCGCCGGCGCATGCCGGCCAAGCGCGGTAGACGATCATTTAGCTGCTGCGGGTACGCAGAAGCAATTAGGCGCGCCCGGATATCCCAAGCGCGCCTCGCCAATTTCGCAATCTGAAGATCAGGAATAGATCGGGAAGCGCTTGCACAAGTCGATGGCCTGCGCCTTGACCTTCTCTTCGACCGCACCGTTGCCCTCGGGGCCGTTCTTGGCAAGCCCCTCCAGAACCTCGGCGATCATGCGGCCGATCTCCTGGAACTCGGCAACGCCGAAGCCCCGCGTGGTACCGGCCGGGGCGCCGAGGCGCACGCCGGAGGTGACCATCGGCTTCTCCGGGTCGAACGGCACGCCGTTCTTGTTGCAGGTGATGTGCGCCCGCTCCATCGCCTTCTCGGAGATGTTGCCGGTCAGCTTCTTGGGACGCAGGTCGAGCAGGATCAAGTGCGTGTCGGTGCCGCCGGAGACGAGCGCGAAGCCGGAGTTGACCAGCACTTCGCCCATCGCCTTGGCATTCTCGATGACGTTCTTGGCGTAGACCTTGAAGTCGGGGCGCAGCGCCTCGCCGAAGGCCACGGCCTTGGCGGCGATGACGTGCATCAGCGGGCCGCCCTGGATGCCGGGGAAGATCGCCGAGTTGATCTTCTTGGCGATGTCCTCGTCGTTGGTGAGGATCATTCCGCCACGCGGGCCGCGCAGCGTCTTGTGCGTCGTCGTGGTGACGACGTGCGCGTGCGGGAACGGGCTCGGATGCTGCCCGCCGGCGACGAGACCGGCGAAGTGCGCCATGTCGACCATCAGGTAGGCGCCGACCTCGTTAGCGATGGCGCGGAACTCGGCGAACTCGAACTGGCGCGGATAGGCAGAGCCGCCGGCGATGATGATGCGCGGGCGGTGCTCGATGGCCAGCTTATAGACTTCGTCCATGTCGACGCGGTGCGTGTCGGGGCGCACCATGTACGACACCGGCTTGAACCACTTGCCGGACTGGTTGACGGGCGATCCGTGGGTCAAGTGACCGCCTGCCGCGAGGCTGAGACCGAGGATGGTATCGCCCGGCTGCGCGAGGGCGTTGAACACGCCCTGGTTCGCCTGCGAGCCCGAGTTCGGCTGCACGTTGGCAAAGCCGCAGCCGAACAGCTTCTTGGCGCGATCGATGGCGAGCTGCTCGACGATGTCGACGTACTGGCAGCCACCATAGTAGCGGCGGCCGGGATAGCCCTCGGCGTACTTGTTGGTCAGCACGCTGCCGGCGGCTTCGAGGACGGCTTTGGAAACGATGTTCTCGGACGCGATCAGCTCGATCTCGTGCTGCTGGCGGTCAAGCTCCTTCCCGATCGCGCTGGCGATGTCGGGGTCGCTTTCGGCCAGGGTGGCGGTGAAAAAGCCGCTCGTGGAGACGGGCTCGGCCTTCGCATTAAACATCGCTCTTTGTCCTTGGTTTTGCCGGCAAACGGAATGAGATCCCCGGGGCGCTGAAATCCGCCACCAGGCTTGTCCGCCATAGTAGGATCGCGCCGCGTCGGGCTCAAGGCGTACAGCTTAACGCGGTTTCCAACTAGCCTTTTTTGGGGGGTGCGCCGAAGCGCAGCGGCGGCTATTCGGCCGCCAGGCGCCCGGACCGACCCTGCGACAGCGGGCAGGCCTCCCAGAGGTAGGTCAGCGACGCGACCAGGTGATCGACCTGCTCGGGCGTGTGCACCGGCGACGGCGTCAACCGGATCCGCTCGGTGCCGCGCGGCACGGTCGGATAATTGATCGGCTGGACGTAGATGGCGTAGTGCTCGAGGAGAGCGTCCGTCACCGCCTTGCAGTGCACCGGATCGCCGATGGTTACCGGTACGATGTGGCTCGGCGAGACGATGACGGGCAGCCCGGCGTCGATCAGCCGGCTCTTGACCTCGGCGGCACGCTCCTGGATCTGCGTGCGCTCGGCGTTGCTCGACTTTAGGTGGCGAATGCTGGCCACGGCGCCGGCCGCCAGTGTCGGCGCCAGCGAGGTGGTGAAGATGAAGCCGGCGGCATAGGAGCGGATGGCGTCGCAGCAATCACGCGAGGCGGCAATGTAGCCACCCATGACGCCGAAGCCCTTCGCCAGCGTGCCGTTGATGATGTCGACGCGGTGCATGACGCCGTCACGCTCGGCAATGCCGCCGCCGCGCGGGCCGTAGAGGCCGACCGCGTGCACCTCATCGAGGTAGGTCAGCGCGCCATATTTTTCCGCGAGGTCGCAGATCGCGGCGATCGGCGCGATATGCCCGTCCATCGAGTAGACGCTCTCGAAGGCGATGATCTTCGGCGTGGCGCGGTCGAACCCTTTGAGCTGCGCCTCGAGGTCCTCGATGTCGTTGTGGCGCCAGATGCGCTTGGGACCGCGCCCATGGCGGATACCGGCGATCATCGACGCGTGGTTCTTCTCGTCGGAGAAAATGACGGCACCCGGCAGCAGCTGCGCCAGGGTCGAGAGAGTGGAGTCATTGGCGACATAGGCGGAGGTGAACAGCAGCGCCGCTTCCTTGCCGTGCAGGTCGGCGAGCTCTTGCTCCAGTTCGACATGATAGTGCGTGGTGCCGGCGATGTTGCGGGTACCCCCCGAACCGGCGCCAACTGCGTCGATGGCCGCATGCATGGCGGCGATCACGGACGGGTGCTGGCCCATGCCGAGGTAGTCGTTGGAGCACCAGACGGTGATCGGACGAGTGGGAAGTGCGTTATTGAAGTGCTCGGCCGAGGGATAGGCACCGCGCCGGCGCTTCACATCGGCGAATACGCGGTAGCGGCCTTCGCGATGGACGGCGTCGAGCGCAGTCTTGAACGTCTTTGCGTAGTCCATCCGGCGACTTTCAACTCCCCTAGGCAATTTTTGCGGCATCATCACCCGCCCAGCCTGGACGAGCAACGTGTCTATTGTCGCGCCGGCAATCAAGCGCCGTGCGAAAATGTCTATGTTGCGCGAGCTAATAGCCTTGATGCCAATCAAGCGTGCGACGCGAAAGCTAGTATGCCGCGGCGATCTCGCCCACCCCGTCCTTCTGGTAAACATCCGGCCGGAACTGGATGACGCCATCGGGCGTCGCCCAAGCCGTGACATAGGCGAAATACAGGGCAACCGGCTTACGCAGGCGCACGGTCTTCGTCTGCCCCGTCTCCTTCAGGTGCTCGACCTGCTCGGCACTCCCCTGCCCCGTGAGCAGCCACGTGGCCAGCTCCTCGATGTTTTGCACACGCACACATCCCGAGCTGGCAGCTCGGAAATTACGTCCGAAGAGCGACTCCTTCGGGCTGTCGTGCATATAGACCGAACTCGAGTTTGCGAAGTTGATCTTGAGGAAGCCGAGCGGGTTCTCTTTTCCCGGCACCTGCCGGTACGACAACTGCGTCGGACGCGAGGTCGTCCAGTCGATCGACTCGGGATCGACCTTCTTGCCGCCCTCGTAAGCGTCGATGCCGAACTTGACCAACACGCTTCCCGCGCCGCGCTCTTGCATGTCGCGGCCCTTGGGGATCAGGTCCTCTTTGATCACCGTCGGCGGCAACGTCCACATCGGATTGAACGCCAGATCGGTGATGGTCGAGCGCAGCATCGGCGTGGGACGGTCGGGCTTGCCGACGACGCCGGAGTGACGCGAGACGACGGCGTTGTTCTCCACCGCCTCAACCTGCGCGGCGGGGATGTTCACCAGCACGTAGCGCTTGCCGACGATCTTGGTGAGGTCGGTCAGCCGCGTCAGGTTGGTCTTGAGTTGCGCGAGGCGCACCTCTGACGGCACGTTGAGTGCAGCGATCGTGCGCTTGTCGACGATGCCGGTCGGCGCCAATCCATTCGAGGCTTGGAAGCGCTTCACGGCTGCGTCGAGGTCGGAGCCGAAGTGGTCCGGATAGCTCGACTCCTCCGCGGCGAGGTCGCCCGATCGCATCAAACGACGGCGGAGCACGCCGACAGCCGGGTCCGATGCCCCCGGCTCGAGTTCGACATCGGGCACCAGAGGGAAGCCCCCCTTGGCGACAATCTCCTCATAGCGCGCGATCGCGGCCTTCGTCGGTGCCAGGTTCGCCTTCGACAGCGTCGGATACCCCTTGGGTGGGTTCGCCTGCCACTCTTTGATGAAGCTGCGGTCGTAGCCGCTCGAGTAGGTGGACGCCCCCTCGCCGACCGGCCCGAACTGAATTTGCGCGACGGCCGGCGCGGTGGCGGCGATCACCAGAGCTATGCCGGTCAAGAGCCCGGCAGCCCGTCTCTCCCTCGTCGAGTTCACGACAGCCCCCGCCTTCTGAACGCAATCGCTTTTCGGCCGACGCCCGTGGCTCCCACCACAAGCCACCGAAATATCTAGAAATTTGTGCGGGGTTGCAAAGCGAAAATTATGCCTTGACCGGCCAACGGCCCCTAGCCGCCCCAGACCCTGAGGAAAAACAGCCATAAGAAAAGGGGTTGCAGGCATCCCTGCAACCCCGAGCGACTGGTGCGCGGCAGTCGTTCTAACGATTAAAGGCGATAGCGGATCTGATCCGACCAGAAGCGCTCGAGGCGGACGAGCGCCTTGTTAAGGCCGCGGAAGTCCTCCTCGGACACCTCGCCGACGGTCTCGACCGAGCCGAGCTGGCGCTGGTAGAGCTTCTGCACCACCTCGCAGGCCTCTTTGCCCTTGTCGGTAAGGCTGACGCGCACGCTGCGGCGATCGGTTTCCGACCGCTTGTAGTGCAGGTAGCCCATGTCGACGAGCTTCTTGAGATTGTAGGAGACGTTCGAGCCGAGGTAATACCCGCGCGTCTTGAGCTCGCCCGCGGTCAGCTCGCTGTCACCGATGTTGTACAGCAGCAGAGCCTGCACGCTGTTGAGGTCGGCGCCGCCCAGGCGATCGAACTCGTCCTTGATTACGTCGAGCAGCAAACGGTGCAGCCTTTCGACGAGGCGCAACGCCTGCAGATACTCGGAGCGAAAATTTTCGGTCTGCGTTGGCGCCGCACGATGGCGCGCCACATCGAGCGCAACACTCATTACTGCCTCACACTGTTTGACGCCGATCCCGGATATTTTGTTTTCTCCGGGTTACGCCAAGAGGTAAGCCATAAAACTAAAAGTCAGCTAAATACCTATAGTAAATCAATAGTTATGGGGTGTCGGCGGAACGCTTCGTTCACCTTGTACGCATTCTGCGGCCCGCAACTAGACGCGTGCAGCCTGCATTTCCGGGCGCGTCGGCAGCGCCAGCTCCGCAGCTCCCATGGGCGCAAAATAATCTTCGACCATCGCCGGCGTGACATCTTCGAGCCGCGCCGGCTGCCACTTCGGCGCGCCATCCTTGTCGATCAGCGCCGCGCGCACGCCCTCGTAGAAGTCATGGCTGTCGAGAAAGTGGCAGGCGAGCCGATAATCGACGGTGAGCGTTTGGCGCAGATCGAGCGCGTGCGCGTCGCGAATGTGCCGGTGGGTAACCTTCAGCGAGGTGGGCGAACGCGCGGCGAGATCGGCAATGACCGTCTCTGCCCACGCCTGCGCCTTGCCGCCGACCACGCCGAGCCGCGCGACGATCTCCTCGACGCTCGGCGCCGCGAAGCAATAAGCGATGTGGGAAGCGTACGGCACGAGCTCGCCCGGGCCGGGATCGACCTGCATATCGTCAAGCACCGTATCGACCGGCCACGTGTCGGCGAGCGCCCCCTTGATCTCCTCGAAACGCGACGCCGGAATGCAGTGCGTGAGGAGGCCGAGCGCGTAGGCGTCGGCGGCGCCGATCGAGCGCCCGGTAAGCCCAAGATACATGCCGATGTTGCCCGGCATGCGCGAAAGCGGCCAGGCGGTGCCGACGTCGGGGAAAAGTCCGATCGCCGTCTCCGGCATGGCAAAACGGTAGTTCTCGCCGGCGACGCGGTGGGTGCCGAAGAGGCTGATGCCGACGCCGGAGCCCATCACCGGCCCATCGATGAGCGAGATGGTCGGCTTGGAGAAGCACTCGTGCAGCCAGTTGAGCGCGTACTCGTCCTTGAAGGCGCGCCGCGCTCGCTCGCGGTCCTCCCGCCCCCAGCGCACCAACTCGCGCACGTCGCCGCCGGCCGAGAAGGCCTTCGCGCACGTCGACTGCAAAACCACGCAATATGTCTGCGCCTCGCGCGCAAAGCGCGGAAATGCCTCGCTAAGTTTGGCGCGCATCGCCGTCGTCAGCGCGTTCCGCGCGCCTCGACGATTGAGGGTAATGATGGCGAGCGAGCCGCGTGCCTCGATCAGCACATCGTCAGCCGGCCGCTCCGCGGAACCATCCGCCGTCATCTGCGCTCCTCTTGCATCGCCTTGCACAACTTTGTCTCCGGCGGCTGACCGGCTGCCGCAACGCATCATCAATCGGACCGATTTGGACCTATACACTGAGCCTGATTGCGACGAAACTTGCACGGTCGATTCGCCCATTTCCGGCCGAAACGCCCGTGCCCCCGCACTTTCAAGAAGGTGGAGACGCGACGATGCTGCGATTCGGTCTTGGCTTAGCGATTGCGCTTGGCGCCTTCTCCGGCGTGGCGAGCGCGCAGAGCAGCCAGATCGTCGCCGCCAGCCAATCCAAACCCGAAAAAACCCAGCGCTCGCGCGGCAAGGACCGGCCGGCCGTCACAGCGCAACCGCTGATGGTTGCCCCGCTGCCCGAACGCAAGACCGCTAAAGCCTCGCCCATCGACCCGCCGCCCGACACCTGGACCGCGACTGAAATCGACGCCGCCAAGGCGCGCTGCACTGCGGCGCTGAAGGGGCTCGATGCCGACGTCACGGCCGAAGCGCCGATCAAGGAAGGGCCGTGCGGCACCCCGGCGCCGATCCGCCTGTCGCGGCTCGGTGGCGTGACCTTCACCCCCGCGGCGCTCATAAATTGCGGCATGCTGGCCCCCCTCAACACCTGGATCAGCAAGGATCTGCAGCCGTCGGCCCAGCGCCAACTCGGCGCCAAGATCACCAAGATCGAGGTGATGAGCGACTACTCCTGCCGCACCGCCTTCGGTCGCGTCGGGCGCAAGCTGAGCCAACACGCCTACGTCGATGCGCTCGACATCCGCGGCTTTGTCACCGCCAAGAACGAAGAGGTCGTGGTGCTGCAGAGTTGGGGCGCCACCAACCGCGACATCGCCGCTGCCGCGGCCGCCGCCAAGGCGAAGGAAGAGCAGCTCGCCGCCGCCCAGGCGGAAGCGACAAACGCCCAGCGCGACAACCTGCGCGACGGCAAATCCGGTGCCAGCGGAACGCCGGCGCCGACTCCCACCGCCTCGGCGCTAGGCACGCCGGGCTCGGGCGTCGTCAAGGCAACGCGCAGCGGCGGAATTGACAAGGTCACGGTCATTTTGGCGGGAAGCGGCAAGAAGGCCACCGCCGCCCGTCTCGGCGGTCCCGCCGATCCGTTGCTCGCCGAGGCCGACAAGGACAGCAAGAAGCCGCTCGCCGCAAGTTTGCGGACGACAGCCATCAGCCCCGACCTGCTGGCAACCCCGCCGACGGGCCCGCGCGCCCGCTTCCTGCGTGAAGCCCACGCATCGGCCTGCCGTATCTTTGGTACGACGCTCGGGCCCGAAGCCAACGAGGCACACCGCAATCACTTCCACGTCGACATGGCCGAGCGGAAAGTGAAAAAAATCTGCGACTAACCCTCTTGCGTCGCACCGGGCCGTCGGCCCTTGCCAAAGGCGCTCCGTTGCGGTGAGTGTGGGGCAACCCCTCGCCGGACGCCAACGATGAAGCCCCGCCAACCCGTTTCGCAGATCAATCCAGCCGCGCGCGGCCCCGAGCGCGGCGACGCACCCGCGGCGCTCGGAGCTTTTCCCAGCGTGCGCCTGCGCCGGGCCCGTAGTACCCGTTGGTCACGCCGCCTCGTCGCCGAGCATCGTCTGGGCGTCGACGATCTGATCTGGCCGCTGTTCGTGATCGAGGGAATGAACAAGCGCGTGCCGGTCGCCTCCATGCCCGGCGTCGATCGGCAGTCGATCGACAACATCGTCGCCAGCGCCGAGCAGGCCGTGGCGCTCGGCATCCCAGCCATCGCGCTGTTTCCCAACACCGAGCCAAAGCTGCGCACCGAGGACGCGCGCGAGGCGTTCAATCCGGAGAATCTCGTCTGCCGCGCGACGCGCGCCGTGAAGGCCGCCGGCCTCGACATTGGCATCGTCCTCGACGTCGCGCTCGACCCCTACACCAGTCACGGACACGACGGCTTGCTGCGCGGCTCCGACATCGCCAACGACGAGACACTCGAAGCACTGGTGCGCCAGTCGCTCGTCCAGGCGGAGGCCGGCGCCGACATCCTCGCTCCGTCCGACATGATGGACGGGCGCGTTGGCGCCATCCGCGCCGCGCTGGAGGCGAACGGCTACGTCAACACGCTGATCATGGCCTACGCAGCCAAGTACGCCTCGGCATTCTACGGTCCGTTCCGCGACGCGGTCGGCTCGTCGGTGACGCTCGCCTCCTCGCAGGGCCAGCGCGACAAGCGCTCGTATCAGATGGATCCCGCCAACTCCGACGAGGCCGTGCGCGAAGTGGCCCTCGATCTCGCGGAAGGCGCCGACCTCATCATGGTCAAGCCGGGCATGGCTTATCTCGACATCGTGCGGCGCATCGCCGAGACGTTCCACGTGCCCACGTTCGCCTATCAGGTGTCGGGCGAGTACGCGATGTTGCAGGCGGCTGCCGCTGCCGGCTGGCTCGACGGAGAAGCGGTGATGATGGAGAGCCTGCTCGCCTTCAAGCGCGCCGGTGCATCCGGTATTCTCACCTATTTCGCGCCGCGCGCCGCTGCGGTGCTGAACGCCGCCCGCTGAGACGGGATGCTGCGCCGGACTTGGGCTGACAGGGTCAAACATGCAATCAGACGCCCCGGCAAGTAATGCCAGGGCGTCCGAGCCGCATAGGCAAGAGCGACTACTCTTACTTCTCCGCCGGGGCAGAGGCGCCGCCCTCGCCTGAGCTGGCACCGCTCGAAGCGCCGCTCTTCACCAGCCCGCTGTCGCAGGCTTTGGAGAACTCGGCCTTCTCGAGCGTGGTGTCGCCATCCGGATTGGCAGCCTTGAAATCCGTCACGTACGCCGCTGCCTGAGACTCGGTGATGGGGCCACCGTCAGGACTTGCTTGGTTCCAGAGCGAGGCGCATTCCGCCGCCGACAGCTTCATTGCACCCGGTGCGGGATCCGTCTGAGCATAAGCTCCTAGCGACGCTCCTGCCGCCAGGATCCCGGCTAGTACGATACGCTTCATGGACGTTCTCCTCATTTTGTTGGACCGGGGGGTTCCGATCTGCGGAGAGAACGTCCTTGGGCGAGCGCTGTTCCTTGGTTGGACTGGCCGAGAAATCCTCAACGAGGATGCAAGAAAGGCCGGCGAGCCATCGCCGGCCTTTCTCGTTCGACGTGCGGCTGGGGGCTTAAGCGATCAGCAGCAGTAGCTTCTGGCCCGCGGGAGACTTCAGCTCAGTCTCGTCGAGCGTACCGTCGTTGTCGGGGTTGGCCTCGTTGAAAAGCTTCTCGATCAGCGCGCTGTATTCCTTCTCATCGAGCGTACCATCGTTGTCCGGATCGGCAGCCTTCAGGCCGGCTTCGTCGAGACGGCCGGAGAGCTCCTTGGCGTCGAGCGTGCCGTCGTCGTCGGGGTTGAGCTTCTTGAACATGGCCGCGCCGGCAGCCTGCGCTTCCTTGAGGTCGACGGTGCCGTCGGCGTCTGGATCGAGCACCTTCATCAGGGCGGCGTCGACGGCCACTTCGGCCACCGCCGATTGCGAAAGTGCGACGCCGGCGCCGATCAGCAGGCCGAGCGCAAGGAGTGTACGGGGGAACATTGGCAATCTCCGCTTCCGAGTTTTCTCGTTATCACGGAAGCGGAAATACTCGGCCCCTGTGTCTGGTTCCACAGCGTCCCTCCGCCTCGGTGAGCGCGCCGTGACGAGCGGGCGGACGATGCTCCGCAAACTTAAGAGAAAAACGTTGCTTCGCGCGTCCGCGTTTGTCTGTGGATTTATTTAGCGGCGAACGCGACGCCGGGGCGCGAAGGGATCTTCCTCCGGCGGCGGCGCATCGCTCGCGGCCGCATTGGGGTCGGCGGGCGCGTGCTGCGCCACCGAACCCTTTGGCTTTTGACAATCGGTGAGCCACACGTCGAAGACCGGGTGCTCGACAGCGTTGAGGCCCGGACTCTCGGCGAACATCCAGCCGGTGAAGATGCGCTTCTCCTGCCCGTCGAGTTGTATCTCGTCCACCTCGACAAAGGATGTCGTCTTCGGCTGCTCCTCGGGTGGCCGCGAATAGCACACGCGCGGCGTCACCTTCAGCGCGCCGAACTGCGCTGTGGCATTGAGGGGTACTTCGAACTTGGACGTTCGCGCGGTCACCTTGTCGAGCGCGGAGAACACAGCGACGCCGTTGTCGACGCGATCCGCATGCGCGGCGCCGATGAGAAGTGCGGCGGCGCTGGCGAGCCCGAGGCCGAGCGCAGTCAGAGGTGGCGCTCGCGCGGTCATCTGCCTGTCAGTCATTCGCACCGCTTTGCCTTGCAGCCTTGAGCATCGGTCCTAAGGCCTTGTCCGCGCGCCTTTCCCTGGGCCGCGAGTGGGGCCGAAGTTGGGAAGCATGCCGGGCGTTGACGTCCTGCCTCACGCGTCCGGACGCCACGCCTTGTAGTCGCCCGTCGCCTTGGCGCGCAGCCCCCGGCCGAGAATCGAGCCTGGGGGGCGGTAGGCGCCGGGCGTGCCCGTCTGATTCATCAGGTGCGGGCGCTGCCACGGCCGCGGGTTGTAGTTCTGCTGGGGCGGCGGGGTATCGACCGTATAGTGCAACCACCCGTGCCAACCGGCCGGCACCTTCGATGCTTCCGCAAAGTCGGTGTACGTCACCCAGCGGCGCGGCACCCCGAGCGGCCCGACACCCTTTTTCTGCTCGTAGTAGCGATTGCCGAAGTCGTCCTTGCCGACAAACCGCCCCTGGCGCCAGATGGTGAGGCGCGTGCCCCACGTATTGCCGCCCCACCAGCTAAATATCTCGCTGAAGATGCCCATGTCCGCGCCCGCTATTTCGCAAACCGCACCATCGCTCATCTCGCCCAGCACGGCAATGCGCGCAAGCCTGCGTCCTGAGCGCGGCAGATGCGCCACAGTCGAGGACGGTGGAATCGCCATAGGCTCGACACAGTCGGCGTGGCGGCAGCGAAATTCTGCACACCCCGCTGAGCCCTTGGCTTTGCTGAGACAAGTGGCCGGAAGGGCGCTGAACACCCCACAGGAAATCCACGGCTTTCCCGGCCCTTATCAGCTATTCATCTACATCTAGTATGGGTGCGACCCGCAACACACAAACTCTTTGGCGTCGGGCATCGAATCGGACAGTTTGGGTGAGCGCGGCCGAGGTCGCCGAGAGTGTCCTGCGAGGGACATTCGCTGTGGCTCCCGGGCCCGCGCATCAGTAAGGGTCCGTCGACCCAATCCCACCATTGCGTAGGCAGCAGGCGAGGCGCTCGGCGCGCTTTTTCGCTGACGGTGAAGCTGTGCCCGCTGCCAGGTAACAGTCCAAAAAAATGCGCCTTTGTCCCGCGTCGGCGCCGGCAATGACCATCGACCACTCGGGGGACACTTATGAAGATCACGCGGCGCTTCACCACTGCCGGCAGCTCGCCCTACGCCACCATCGAATTCCGCCGCGCGACCAGTGAGATCAAGAACCCCGACGGCTCGATCGTCTTCCGTCTCGACGGCTTCGAGGTGCCGAAGGACTGGAGCCAGGTCGCCGCCGACATCCTGGCGCAGAAGTATTTCCGCAAGGCCGGTGTCGCCCGCCGCCTGAAGAAGGTGGAAGAGACGCAAATCCCGTCATGGGCATGGCGCTCGGTACCGGACGAGAAAGCCCTCGCCGAGTTGCCCAAGGAAGAGCGTTACGGCAGCGAGACCGATGCCCGCCAGGTGTTCGATCGGCTCGCCGGCACGTGGACCTACTGGGGCCTCAAGGGCGGCTACTTCTCGACGGAAGAGGACGCGCAGGCGTTCTACGACGAGCACCGCTACATGCTGGCCATGCAAATGGCGGCGCCCAACAGCCCGCAGTGGTTCAACACCGGCTTGCACTGGGCCTATGGCATCGACGGCCCCGGCCAGGGCCACCTCTACGTCGATCACGAGACCGGCAAGCTGACCGTCTCCGACTCGGCCTACGAGCATCCGCAGCCGCACGCCTGTTTCATCCAGTCGGTCGAGGACGACCTCGTCAACGAGAACGGCATCATGGATCTGTGGGTGCGCGAGGCGCGCCTGTTCAAGTACGGCTCGGGCACCGGCTCCAACTTCTCCAGCTTGCGCGGCGCCAACGAGAAGCTGTCGGGCGGCGGCAAGTCGTCGGGCCTGATGAGCTTCCTGAAGATCGGCGACCGCGCCGCCGGCGCCATCAAGTCGGGCGGCACGACGCGGCGCGCGGCCAAGATGGTCGTCGTCGACGTCGATCATCCGGACATCGAGGAATACATCAACTGGAAGGTGAAGGAGGAGCAGAAGGTCGCTGCCCTCGTTACCGGCTCGAAGATCTGCCAGAAGCGCCTCGCCGCGGTGATGAAGGCGTGCGTCAACTGCGACGCTGACGGTGATGCCTGCTTTGACGCCTCGAAGAACCCGGCCCTGAAGCGCGCCATCAAGGAAGCGCGTCGCGACGAGGTGCCCAACAACTACATCCTGCGCGTCATCCAGTTCGCCAAGCAGGGCTACAAGGAAATCGAGTTCGCCACCTACGACACGGACTGGGATTCGGAAGCCTATCTCACCGTCTCGGGCCAGAACTCGAACAACTCCGTGCGCGTCACCGACGACTTCCTCAACCGTGTCGAGGAGGACGGCGACTGGGATCTGATGCGCCGCCTCAACGGCAAGCCGCACAAGACGTTGAAGGCGCGCGACCTGTGGGACCAGATCGGTCACGCGGCGTGGGCGTCGGCAGACCCCGGCATCCAATTCCACACCACCATCAACGACTGGCACACGTGCCCGAAGAGCGGCCCGATCCGCGCGTCGAACCCGTGCTCGGAGTACATGTTCCTCGACGACACGGCGTGCAACCTCGCCTCCATCAACTTGATGACGTTCCGCCATCAGCAGACGGGCGAGTTCGACGTCACCGGCTTCGAGCACGCCTGCCGCCTGTGGACGGTGGTGCTCGAGATCTCGGTGCTGATGGCGCAGTTCCCTTCGCGTCAGATCGCCGAGCTGTCCTACCGCTACCGCACGCTCGGCCTCGGCTTCGCCAACATCGGCGGCCTCTTGATGGCCGGCGGCATCGGCTATGACTCGGCTCCCGGGCGCGCCATCTGCGGCGCCATCTCGGCCATCATGACCGGCGTCGCCTACGCCACTTCGGCGGAGATGGCGCGCGAGCTCGGCCCATTCCCCGGGTACCACTCGAACGCCGCCGACATGCTGCGCGTCATCCGCAACCACCGCCGCGCCGCCTACGGGCAGAAGGACGGTTACGAAAAGCTCGCCACCGCCCCCGTACCGCTCGACCATGCGGCCTGCCCCGACGCTGCCCTCGTCGCGGCCGCCCAGCGCGCGTGGGATCGGGCCATCGCGCTCGGCCAGAACCACGGCTTCCGCAACGCCCAGGCGACCGTCATCGCGCCGACCGGCACCATCGGCCTCGTCATGGACTGCGACACGACCGGCATCGAGCCCGACTTCGCGCTGGTCAAGTTCAAGAAGCTGGCCGGCGGCGGCTACTTCAAGATCATCAACCGCGCGGTGCCGGCGGCGCTGCGCACCCTCGGCTATCGCGAGAACGAGATCGCCGAGATCGAGGCCTACGCCGTCGGCCACGGCTCGCTGGCCCAGGCCCCGGCCATCAACCCGGCGACGCTGAAGGCCAAAGGCTTCGACGCCGAGGCTCTGGCCAAGATCCATGCGGGCCTGGAAAGCGCCTTCGACATCAAGTTCGTCTTCAACAAGTGGGTGCTGGGCGAGAGCTACATCGTCGACAAGCTGAAAGTGCCGGCGGACAAGATCAAGGATCCGGCATTCGATCTGCTGACGGCGCTCGGCTTCACCAAGAAAGACATCGAAGCCGCCAACGAGCACGTCTGCGGAGCCATGACGCTGGAAGGCGCGCCGCACCTCAAGGCGGAGCACCTGCCGGTCTTCGACTGTGCCAACCCGTGCGGCCGCAAGGGCAAACGCTATCTCTCCGTCGACAGCCACATCTACATGATGGCCGCGTCACAGCCGTTCATCTCGGGCGCCATCTCCAAGACGATCAACATGCCGAACGAGGCGACGGTCGAGGACTGTAAGGCGAGCTACATGCTGTCGTGGAAGCTGGCCCTCAAGGCCAATGCGCTCTACCGCGACGGCTCGAAGCTCTCCCAGCCGCTCAACTCGCAGGTGCTCGGCGACGACCTCGACGAACAGGAGGAGGTCGCCGAGCAAATGCTCGCCGATAAGCCGATGGCCGCGCGCGCCAGTGTCGCTGCCGAGCGCATCGTCGAGCGGATCGTGGAGCGCGTCCGCGCGCAGGAGCGCGACAAGCTGCCGAACCGCCGCAAGAGCTACACGCAGAAGGCCACCGTCGGCGGCCACAAGGTGTACCTCCACACCGGCGAGTACGAGGACGGGCGCCTCGGCGAGATCTTCATCGACATGCACAAGGAAGGCGCCGCCTTCCGCTCGCTGATGAACAACTTCGCCATCGCCATCTCGCTCGGCCTGCAGTACGGCGTGCCGCTCGAGGAGTTCGTCGAGGCCTTCACCTTCACGCGCTTCGAGCCGGCCGGCCTCGTCACCGGCAACGAGACGATCAAGAACGCCACATCTGTGCTCGACTACATCTTCCGCGAGCTCGCCGTGTCCTATCTCGGCCGTCACGACCTCGCCCACGTCGACCCGCGCGAGATCGTCGGCGAGACGGGGCTTGGATCATCCGACGAGGAGACCGACGAGACGCTAGACCTCGAGCTGCCGCCCAGCGTCAGCAAGGTGGTGTCGAAGGGCTTCATGCGCGGCAACAAGCTGCGCCTGGCGTCCGGCGGCCGCGGCCACGCCGAGAGCCCTGTCGCGGCGCTCGATGATCTGGCGTCGTTCCCGGCCGTCGAGAGCGAGACCGCCGTCTACCCGATGACCGACGGCGCCACGGCGTTGAAGGCCGACGCGGAGGTCATGTACTCGCGCATGACGGTGACGCGCGCCGAGGTGTCGGTGAAGGCGCGCGATGCCGACCGGCGTCTCGAAGCCCGCATCCGCGGCTACGAGGGCGAGCACTGCCGCGAGTGCGGAAACTTCACGCTCGTGCGCAACGGCACCTGCCTCAAGTGCGACACTTGCGGTGGCACCAGCGGCTGCTCGTAAACATTGGAGAACGTCGATGCCGAAGATGCATGAGCTTTGCGAGCTTTTCGTTTGGGAAGCCGCCCACAGAACGCAGAGCGCTCATCATTACATGGTTGCCGCGGCGATCGAACCCATCGGCCGAGGTCTCTTGAGGGACGAGGACATATCCCGCAGCAGAGCACGCACGGAAATCTATGAGTACGAAGAGCTGCGCTACGACTTGTGGCTAAGGCGCTATTTGCGCGCCTGCCAAACCCACAACGTCATCCCGGCGGAGGCCGGGATCCACGACACGTCGACAAGCAGGTGCGGAAACTTGCGTGGATGCCGGCCTCCGCCGGCATGACGAATCGGGCGATGCGTGCTTCATCGAGAGCACCAAGGAGTTCACACGGCTGGAGACATTGCGATGACGAAGCTCGCTCAACTCACGCCGCTGTTCGAACTGACGGCCGCCGAGCTGCGGCGGCAGTACTTCGGCGAGTTGCTCAGCGCTCGAGCGGCGACGTTCGAGCGCGGTCTCCCGGTCCCGGAGGATGCGGCGCTCGCCGACGCTCGCCGCCAAGCTTATGACCGCGCCGCCCAACGGCATCAGCTATGGCTGGCGCGATATCTGGAATCGTCCGCGGCGGAGGCCCTATGACTGACCTACTGCCGGTGCAACGACCCGCGCCGGTCAGCGTCTACCTGCTGGCCGAGCACCTCGATGCGGCGCTCGCCGCCGGCGAGGACTTGACGAGTGTGCTGTTCATCTGGCCGGGCCCGCAGCCGCGCGACCCGGAAGACATCGCCAACCTGCGCGCTGGCCAGCGCGGCGCCATCGAGCGCATCCGCACCTTCGAGCTGGCTCTGCTCTCACGTGTCATCAAAGGGCGCGAGTGGGCAACCGAGGTTGCCCTCAGCGATGAGCGGTTCGCCCTGATGGCGCGCCTTTACCTTTCCGGCACCGTGATCCTGCTCGATGCGGTGGCCGAGTGCGCCGACATCAGTGCCGCCGACTTCGACTCCGGCGATGGATTGCTGGCTTACGTGCGCAGCCGCGGGATGATCGCCGAGGACGCGCCGGCAATCTCGGATACGGCACCGCTGGTCGCCGGGGAGAACTTTCTCGTCGCGCGGCGCATTCCGCTGGGACCGCTGCTGGATCTCGTCGCCACCTTCCTCGACACGCTCGAGGCGGAGTACGATCTGTTCGTCACATACAAAGACGGCGGGTCGGCCTTCAGCCTACCCGCCGCCTTGTTGCGTTGACGTTGAGAGCGTCCGCTTACAGCGGGCGCAGGTTGTCCGACGTCAGCTGGCCGGCGCTACGGCCGCCCTCGCTGTTGCCGCCGCTGCCGTAGTTGCGCTCAACCTGGGCGTAGCGCGAGCGATACTGATAGTCACGCTCGGCCTGGTAGCTGCGACGCTCCTCGTAGCTGGCAACCTCGCGCCGCGAACGACGACGCTCGGACTTGCCGTCCTCGTCGTCGTCGCTCTTGCGGGCGACCTTCTTCTTGACCTTGGTGTCGTCGTCGGCGCTCTTGCGAGTAGCTTTCTTCTTTGCCTTAGCGTCGTCGTCGTCGCCGTTGCTGGCAACTCTCGTCTTGGCGGACTTGCGCGGCTTTGAGTCTTCGTCCTGCGCCACAGCGGCAACGCGCGCCTTCGGCGCCTTCTTCACCTCGGGAGCCTCGCGCGCCTCGGCGACCTGCCGCGGCGCGGCTGCCGTCCGCTCGGTGATCGAGGACGTCTCGGTCACCGACGCGACGACCTTCTCTTGCGGCTCGTCAACGATGCGATCCTCATCCCACTCGGTCTGGTTGACTGCGACCTGCTGCTGGACGCGCGACTGCGCACCGATGCGGCTCTGGGTCGAGAAGCCGCCGAAAGCGATAGGCGTCCGCTGCACGTCCTCGCCCGAGTAGGCGAGCGTCACGCTGCGTCCCATGGCCTGCGGCGCCTCGGCGACCAGCATCTTCGACCCGATCTCCTGACCCTTGAAGGCGTTCGCCGTCGTCACAGGAGCGAACGGCGAGCCCGTCGTCGCCTTGAACGCCAGCACCACGGCCATGCCTTGCTGCGCGTCATCGAGGCTGGCGTACTGGCCGATGTCGCCCGGAACCGGATCATAGTTGCGGTTCTTGACGTACTTCGTCTCGTGTTCCTCCGGCGCCTTGATCACCTTCACTTTGAGCTTGGCGACGCCATCTCCCTCGAAGCCGAGCTTCTCGGCCGCCGCACGCGAAAGATCGAGTGTGCGGTTACCCCAGTAGGGGCCGGCGTTGTTCACACGCACGACGAGGGCGCGCTGGTTCTCCGGACTCCACACGAGCAGCTGCGTGCCGTCGGGATAGATCGGGCTCGCAGTGTTGTCGGGCCGATCAGGATGGAAGCGCTCGCCCGACGAGGTGAGGCCGCAAGGATTGAAGCGGTCCTTGCTGCAGTCGTCGTAGTGCGAAGCGGTGATCGACTCTTCTTTGCCGACCAGCGCCTGCGTTTCGGCGATGGTCTTCACGCGATGGCACTTGCCAACGAAACAATAGGTCTTCCCCGGCGTCTTCGCCTCAACGGGCGTGGACGTGGTTGCCGGAATGGCCACCGCAGCGAACGCAGAAGCGATCGAAGCGATGCACACCAGGCGGACGTGCTCCGCCCGGGTGATTTTGCTCAACGCCATTGCACAACTCCGTGTTTGCTTTTCTTTAAGCGACGGCGAGGAACGGCGGCGCAGAACTCTCGGTTCCGCAACCGCTGCCCCCGCGAGTGGTCGCTTCAAGCAGGAGGAAGAGGAGATAACGCGGCAGGTCACTGTGCGATGCCGTCGCTGCGACGCATGGCCGCTAAATTCACAATAAACCGCGTGTCCGCAGTTTTTCCTCGAGAGTCGCGCGGGCACGTTCGAGCAGGCTCGAATCTGTAGAGCGCAGAACGAGTTGAGTTGAGATGCGCCCGTCGGAGAACGACGGATAGCTGCCCATCGCAACATCGGGAAATGTTTCTTGATGGGTTGCAAAAATATCCGCGACGTCTCCCTCGGCGCGAAAAAGTTTGATCGTCGCGGTGAGCATTTGGGCACCGGTGCGCAGTCGCGGCGTCACATCATCGAGCATCACCTGCATCACATCGGGCACGCCGGCGAGCACGATGACGTTGCCGATCATGAAGCCGGGCGCGATGGAAACGGCGTTCGCAATCAGCTCGGCGCCGTGCGGAATGCGCGCCATGCGCATGCGCGCCGGAGTCGGCTCGACGCCGCGTTTTTCGAAGAAGGCGTTGAGCAGCGCGACGGCGCGCGGATCGTGGTCGATCGCCACGCCGACGGCTTTGGCGACCGCGTCGGCGGTGATGTCGTCGTGCGTCGGTCCGATGCCGCCGGTGGTGACCACGTACGTATAGCGCGCGCGCAAGGCGTTCACCGCCGCGACGATCGCTGCCTCATCGTCGGCGACGACGCGCACCTCCTGCAGACGTATGCCGACGCGCGTGAAGTGCGCGGCGATGTAGCAGATGTTCTGATCGCGCGTCCGCCCCGACAGGATCTCGTCGCCGATCACCAGCACCGCCGCCGTAACAATTTCTTCGCCGCTCAACGCCTGTCTCCATACCGTCTGGCGAGCGGGTGTCTTAACACCTAGGCTCCCGTGATGCGATTCCTCACCCCCCTTGTGCGCGGGCGCCTCAAGCAACGCTACAAGCGCTTCCTCGCCGATGTCGTGCTCGACAGCGGAGAGCACATTACCGCCGCCTGCCCGAACACCGGTGCCATGCTGGGATTGACGGCGCCGGGTTCGACGGTGTGGCTGTCCAAGAGCGAGGCGGCGACGCGCAAGTACGCCCACACTTGGGAGATGGTCGAAGCCGACTTCGGCGGCGGACCAACGCTCGTCGGCATCAACCCCTTGCAGCCGAACCGCCTCGTCGCCGAGGCGATCGCTGCCGGCGCCATCAAGAAGCTGAGGGGCTACGCAAGCCTGCGCCGCGAGGTGAAGTACGGCGAGACGAGCCGCATCGATATGCTGCTGGAGGACGCGGGCAAGGGCCGCTGCTACGTCGAGGTCAAGAACGTCCACCTGATGCGAGAGGCCGGACGGGCCGAATTCCCCGACTGCGTAACGACGCGCGGCGCCAAGCATCTGCGCGAGCTCGGCCTGATGGTGGCCCAGGGCCACCGGGCGGTGATGCTGTACCTCATCCAGCGTTCCGACGCGGAAACCTTCTCCATCGCGGGCGATTGCGACCCCGGGTATGCCGAAGCGTTCAAGCTGGCTGCCGAGGCGGGGATTGAGGCGCTTGCCTACCGCTGTCGCCTCACTCCAGAGGAGATCGTCGTCGACAAGGCCGTGCGCATCGTGCGCTAGGACTTATCGCAGGCGATGACAGCCTACGATATTGTAATGGGACGTGGCTCTCGCAACTGTAACGAAAGAGCGGGGCACGCGTATTTGTCAGCGAGCCGCCCCGCCGAGCGAGGCCCAGAAGCCCAGAACCTCCACCCCCGGAGAACCATTATGCTTACGCGTCGGAACTTCGGCCTCGCAGCCTTCGGCCTTGCCGCCGTCGGCGCTGGCTGGCGCCCACAAGCCCACGCCAACGAGGAAGCAATGACAACCACAACCAAATCCCCGTTCGAGATCACCAAGACGCCGGAGGAGTGGCGCAAGATCCTGACACCCGAGCAATTCTACGTCCTGCGCGAGCACGGCACCGAGCGTGCCGGCACCAGCCCGCTCGACAAGAACTACGCCGCGGGCACCTACGATTGCGCCGGCTGTGACTTGCCGCTGTTCTCCTCGCAGACCAAGTTCAACAGCGGCACCGGCTGGCCGAGCTTCTATCAACCGCTCGACAATGCCGTCGGCAACACCGTCGATAAGTCATTCTTCACGACCCGCACCGAAGTTCATTGCCGCCGCTGCGGCGGCCACCTCGGCCACGTGTTCGAGGATGGCCCGCCGCCGACCGGACTGCGCTACTGCATGAATGGCGTAGCGTTGAAGTTCATCCCGAAGGCGGCCTGAACCGCCGTCGCTGCGGAGCCCCGCTTCACCATGACGGTGCCTACGAGAAGTCCAACTATGGTGGAGCGGCTGCGCGGCTGGGCGCGCGGCATCAAGCGCGACGTGCATGCACTCTATCTGTCGGCGCGTGATCCGCGCGTGCCGTGGTACGCGAAGGCGGTGGCGGTCGTCGTCGCTGCCTACGCGCTGTCGCCGATCGACCTTATTCCGGATTTCATTCCGGTGCTCGGCTACCTGGACGATCTCATCCTGGTGCCGCTCGGCATACTGCTCGCCGTGCGTCTCATCCCGCCCGCCGTCTTCGCCGAGCACCGGGCGACCGCGACGTCGGCGCCGTTGCAGGCGAGCCGCGGGGCCGCCGCCGTCATCGTTGCCATCTGGATCGGCCTGGCGCTCGTCGCCGTAGGCTGGATCATCCGCTATCTCGCGCCACCAGCATAAGGAGGCCGCCATGCAACGACTTGCCGTCGCAACCGCTGCCGCTCTCGCCGTCATCGCCGCTCTGGCGCTGACGCACTCCTCACACTCGGCTCCGCCAGCGCCGAAGGCATCCGCGATCGCTGCACCCGGGCTCGAGGTCGCGACTTTCGCCGGCGGCTGCTTCTGGTCGATGGAATACGCCTTCGACAAGGTCGACGGCGTGCGCCAGACCGTCTCGGGCTTCATGGGCGGCAAGACGCCGAACCCCACGTACGACGAAGTCTCACGCGGCAACACCGGCCACGCCGAAAGCGTGCAGGTCACCTATGACCCGAAGGTCGTCAGCTATGCGCAGCTCGTCGACTATTATTGGCACCACGTCGACCTGCTCGACGGCGGCGGCCAGTTCTGCGACCGCGGCGACGAATATCGCCCGGTGATCTTCGCCCATACGCCGGAACAGAAGCAGACAGCGGCCGACAGCAAGGCGAAGCTCGATGCGAGCCGCCGCTTCTCGACACCGATCGCGGTTGCCATCGCCGACGCCGGACCGTTCACGGCGGCCGAGGACTACCACCAGAACTTCCACAATACGAACGAGGCCCACTACAAGCGCTACCGCGCCGGCTGTGGGCACGACAGGCGGTTGAAGGAGATATGGGGCGCCGAGGCCGACACGGCGGCGCACTGAGCGCCGCAGCGCCTCAATCATCAGTTCGTGCGGCGGCCGAACGAGACGGCGTAATCCTGCGAACGCATCGGCAAGATCTTGTCGTTCGGCGAGGGCTCGACGCCATCGGCGAGCTGGTTCGGATCGAAGATGCCAACGTCGCAGGATTCGGTCGGCTCCAGGCCGCTGATGGTGATGGTACCCATCTTTACGCTCTTGCGGTCGGCCGGCCACTCCGATGTCGGGTCATCGTCCTGATCTCCCGGCTGGCCGAGCACGGCAAACAGGTTGAAGCTCACCGGCCCCTTGGCGAAACGGTCGTTCAACTCGCTGGCGTAGAAGTCCTTGCCTTTGCCTTCTGCCTCGGCGACGGTAAGCCCGACAAATCCGTCGACCGGTTCGGCCTTCCATTTGATCGGTTGGCGATCACCCTTGGCATTGAGCAGGGTAAAGGTGTGCACGCCGTAATAGTCGGCGGTGGCGTAGCTGGCCGGCGTCGGCCGCGCTTTTAGCCACGCGCCCTGCTTGGCGGATTCTGGATTGGCCTTGAAGAAGGCGGCGATCTTCTCCGGGTTCTGCTTGCCATCGGGGCCCGGCGCCACGGTCTTCAACAGCTCGAGAAACTGCTCGGGTGTCTTTGCAGAGAAGATCGGCGCCGAGATCAGCAACAGGTCGCTGACACTGCCGTCCGGGAGCTGAAAGTGCATGGCGATGCCGCGCACATTGTCCTTCTGGCTGTCGGAAGCCGTCGGATTGCCGCCGCCGAGCGAGAAGCGGCCAACGAGAGGAACCGGCGCGGCAAACATCGGCGCCTTGCTCAGGGTTGCCGCCTCCGCGGTCGGGGTGAAGCTACCCTTGACGCAAATGCCTTTCGTATGCGCCGCCCGCATCTTTGCATGCGCCCCAAACACGCCGTTGAGCGCATCGATCAATTGCTCGGGCTGCGCCTCCTCGGCCAGCGCCGGCGCGGCAGTCGTCGCCAGCGACAACACCGCGCAATACAGAAGCCCTGAAATTCGCATCCGTGGTTCCCCTTCACCAATCCGCGCGCCTCGCTTAGGCGCGGGCTCCGAGCTATTCGCGTTTGGCAAAGTGTTCGTGTCAACGCGGATCATGGCGGAACGTCGCAGGGTTGATCCGGTCTCAGGCGGCCGGGAAGAAATTCCCGTGGAAGCTGAATGGGATGTGGTGCGGACACTCGGCCCGGGCGACTTCGGCAAGCGAATGTGCATCGAGCACCAGCAGGAACGAGCCGCCACGCATGGCGTCGAAGACAACCGACAGCAGCACGCCCTCGCCTTCCTCCAACGCCCCTGGCTCGGAAACGAACACCGGCTCACCCGGGTAGCAGCCATCGGCATGCCAGGTGCGCGTGGCGCGGCTCGCCAGATCGACGCGAACGATGTTGTCAAGAAAGTCGCCGTCCTTGCTGCGGCCTACCCCCCACACGAAGCGATAGGGGCGGCCGGCGCAGCGCTCATAGTCGATGCGCGGCAACTCGACCATCTCGTCGGCAAGTTGCACCACTTCAACCGGCTCGGCGTCGTCCAGCGACAGGATGCAGCGCGTCAGCCGCCCGGTGGCGTTGACGGCGTCACCGGCGCGCAGACGAGAGAGGTAGAGCTGGTCGATGATACCGGCGTCGTCGTAGGTGATGACGTCGATGAGGAGATCGGAGCCTTCCTCGAAGGCGTTGACATGGTGGAAGGCGAACGCCGCGTCGGCCGTGCGCGAAGCGACAAGCGCGCCGCTGTCCTTGTCGAACACGTGAAAGCGTAGGCCCCGCTCGGGCAGCCAGCGGTAATTGCGGATGAATGGTGCGGCCGCCAGCAGCAGCCGCAACGGATCGACGACGAGCGGGAACTCCGTCAGCACCAGATGGCGCTCGGTCATCGCGAACGAGTGCATGTAGGCCGGCTTGTCGACCGGCATCTCGGCGACGATGCGCTCGGGCGAGCCATCGTCGGGAATGGCGAACAGCCGATAGCGGGACTTACGCCCGAAGTCGACGACGTAGCTGAAGCGGCAGCCGCGCGCCGCGTCGTGGTGGGGGTGCGCGATCGACACCATGCCGCCGACCGCGGCGCTGGCCGCATAGTGCCCTAGCGTCTGCAACGTCTCGGCGTCGAAGCGCACGGGCAGCGTGGTCTCGGTCAGCGCCACCGGCTCGCCGCCGAACACGTCGACGTTGACGTTGCAGTTGTCGGTAAGGTGCGGCGAGAACACTGCGGCGACGCGCTGGAACAGCGTGCGGCAAGGGTCGGTAGCGAATTCGCCGCGCGCCAAGGAGCCTTTCACCACCGCTTCGCAGTAACTGTCCGAGCGTAGGAAGCGGTTGGCGTACGTCACCACGCCGTCGGCGAAGCTGAAACGATGCAGCATCGCCAATCCATCGAACCAGTGGTTCACGGTGGTGCTGCCGACTTCGAACTTGGCGGGGCCGGTGCGCAGAAGCGAGCCGGTGAGCCAAGCGGGGAACGAGCCCTGCAGCGACAGCGGCACGGGCCCGACCTCGCTATCGAGATCGGCAAATCCACCCGCGTACGATGTCCGATCTGACCCAGCCATGGCACGTACTTTGCTCTCGCGAGCACAAACAAAGCGTCAATGGCGCCAAGCATCAATGGTTCCTTGACCGCTCCCACTTGGCGAGATCCATCTTGAGCTCGACCTGCGGAACGAGGTCGTAGCCGTCCCAGTCGTTCACGCTAACGGTCGACCGGCTGTAGCCATAGCTCAGCCCGGCGCTGATCTTGGTGCTGTCGGAAATCTGCCAGTCCACCCCAGCGGCAACCGTCACTCCACCATCCACCCGGTCGTTCTGGTTTCTAAACAGATTGCCTTCCACATCTAGGCTGGCGCTCAACGTCAAATTACGCTTCGGGATCTCATGTGAAATCCCAAGGCTGGCGCCCATCACGCCGTTGTCCAGCGCATCGATGCTCGACCACGTATAACCGCCACGCACGGACAAATCGATTGTGAAGCACGGCACGGGCTTGTGCAGCGTTCCGCAATTTCCATTCGGCACGCCTTCCAGGAACCATTTGGCGAGAGGTGTGGTCAAGCTGACGGGCACACCCGTGAAACCCTCGTCCCACACGACGAGCGTCTTGCTCTCGAAATAAACTCCCTCCTTAGTTCCTGCACCACCGACGGAGTGGTCGAAGGGGTGGGTGTAGCGCAGCAAGCCGACCCCGATGTCCTGATTGGCGGCGTTCAAGCTTGCATAGCGTTGCGACGTCGAGCCGGCCACCATCAGGAAGGTGTCCTTGCTGCCGACCGGCAGCACCAGCGATAGTTGGGGGCCGCCAGAAAGGACCCAATCTTCATGCTGTTCGACGTTGCTGCGCAACGCGTTCGACCTGAAGGTATCGTCGCTCGTGATCTTCGCACTCAGACTTGCCTTGGGCGGCCCAGGCTTGGTCGTCTTTTTAAATACCGTCTTCTGTTGAGCCTCATGGTGGACTTTTTTGCTCGTCGGTTTCCCGTAGGCCCGCATCACGGCAAACAGGTTGGCGTTCGGCTTGTCTGCGATGTCGGCACCCGTGACGTGCTCGATCACCGCGTCGGCAGCCGCTTGCGTCAGGTTTTTGGAGTCCAACTGCGTGCGCACCGCTGGCGCCAGCTCGCTGGGGAGCTCCGCCGGCGGTGGAGCGAGATTGCGGATGAGTATTTCCAACTTCTCGTCGGCGGGGACTCCGCCAGAAAATCCTTGTACGCTCGGCGTCAGTTGTTTCCTGATCTTGGCTTTGTCTTGCTCGCTTTGAACAATACCCTGCACGACGGTAAGCGCCTCTGGGCGATCCAGCGGCTCCACCGAGGTGAACGCCGGCGTCGTCACGGTGACAGCTTCCTCAACGACTTCGATCGAGCGAGGTGCTTCGACGAGGCCAGGCTCCGGCACCGAACTCGATACGCGCTGCTGAAAATTGCCGTCTACGTTCTGCGCCAAGGCGCCGGCGGAGAAGATTGCGAAAGCCTTGAGAAAAGCGACTGCGAAACAAAATACACTGGGCGCACGCATGACATGTACTCACAAAATACAAACGGCAGAGATTTCGAATTGGCAATGAGGTGATTGTGACCGCCAGCTATTCGAATGCAAACGCGAAATTGATGCGCATATTTGTTTTGGCCGTCTCTGTATCTAGCGTGCCACTCGCCGCCTTGGTCGCCTCTAGCTCAAGTGCGGCGAGCGGAAATTCTCTGCGCGGCAATTTCGAAGCGCGTGTCACGCGCAGTGTGCCGTATCCATCGGTAAAGGAAGGAATCGCCGACCCCACGCCGGCTACCGTGCAAAAAAAGTACCGACGCAAGCGCGCCATCCGACACCGGCCGCGCCGTTCCGGGTAATGCAGAATTCCAGGCGAGCGATGACAGCTCCTCAGCTGCGTGGCGAGCCAATGGCTGACCAGCCGGCCCTACACTTCAACCCCGATGCCGCCAACCTCGGCGGCCCCACTATTCACCGCCGTCGCCGTAACGCAGCACCTTCACCTTTTCCATGGTGACGAGGCCGCTGCCCATGAGCTTTTGCAGCAACGGAACGAAGGCGTTGATCTTCTCCTCCGCATCGACGATCTCGATGACGATCGGCAGATCCTGCGACAGGCGCAGGATCTTGGTGGTGTGCAGATGGCTCGAGCTTCTAGGCGTTGATCAACTTATCAGACGCTCATCTGGGCCGCGAGCACGTGACCGACCCAGACGCCCAGCACACAGAACGCGACAGAAGCGACGATATAGATGCTCGCCAAGCCCCATGCGCCTTCCTGCATGAGCGAGAGTGTCTGCAG
>CAZOOS010000017.1:10498-27961 GCA_964581475.1 uncultured Hyphomicrobium sp. | reverse complement strand
GATCGAGGTATTCGGGCTTGACGCTCTTACCGAGGAAGATCTTGCCGTCCTGCAACACCGCTTGGCTCATGATGGTCTCCGGTCAAAAGCGGCGCCCGACTCGGGGGCTAGGCCGCCGTTCGCTCATGGCATGGGAGGATACCCCTTGCAAACATCGGTTGCATGGCGGACGTGGAGAAAAGTATTTCGCCGCCAAATCGCGCAATTGCGGGCGCGCCGAAGCGACGCGGCATCGGGCGCGGGATCGCTTTCAGCGTGCGCATCAGCCAGCGAAATGACTATAGAGTGGGACGCCTTACAGCGCCGAAACCGGACCTTCGCGACATGACCAGCACGACCCCGCTCGCTTCCGACTTCGCACCGGCCACCTACGAGAAGTGGCGGCAGCTCGTCGACAAGGCCTTGAAGGGCGCCGACTTCGACAAGAAGCTGGTGGCTAAGACGGCCGATGGGTTGCGCATCGAGCCGCTCTATGCGCGCGCCGACACGCTACCGGGCGCCGAAGCGGCAGTGCCGGGCAAGGCGCCGTTCACGCGCGGCACGCATGCCGAGGTGCAGGGCCTCGGCTGGCAGATTCATCAGCGCGTCGTCGAAGCCGATCCCGCCGCTGCCAACAAGGTCATCCTCGAGGAGCTGGAAGGCGGCGCCAACGGCGTCGTGCTGCAGATCGCCGGTCCGGGGCAGAACGGCATCAAGATCGCCAGCGTCGACGATGCGGCGGCGACGCTGCCGGGCGTGTTCGTCGACTATGCGCCAATCCAACTCGCCGGCGGCGTGCACGGCCTGGCCGCGGCGCGGCACTATCTCAAGGCGCTGGCGGGACTGAAGCCAGATCCCGGCGGCACCGCTACCTCACGGCTGAACGTCGACCCAATCGGTACGCTGGCCCGCTTCGGCGCCACATGGACGCCCATCGACAAGGCGTTGGCCGAGACGGTGGGCTTCGCCGGCGAAGCGCGCCGCGACGAGCGGCGCCTATCAACCGTCCTCGTGGACGCGACGGTGCCGCACGAGGCCGGCGGCAGCGAGGCCCAGGAGCTCGCCTTCCTCGCCGCGGCTTTCGTTGCCTATCTGCGCGCCTTCGAGGCGGCAGGCGTCGCGCCCAAGGATGCGATGCCTTCGATCGCCTTCGCGCTGTCGGTCGATACCGACCTGTTCGTCAACGCCGCCAAGGTGCGCGCCGCGCGCCAGATCATCGCCCGCATCGCCGAGGCGAGCGGCGCCTCACCCGCCTCCATGCACATCACGGCCAACACCTCGGCGCGCATGATGGCCAAGCGCGACCCGTGGACGAATATGCTGCGCACGACGGCGGCCTGCGCCGCGGCGACTTTCGGCGGCGCCGACGCCATCACTGTGCTTCCCTACACGTGGGCGCTCGGCGTGCCGGATCGGTTCGCGCGGCGCGTGGCCCGCAACACGCAGCTCGTGCTGCAGGAGGAATCGCAACTCGGCCGCGTCGTCGATCCCATCGGCGGGTCCTGGTACGTCGAAAAGCTCACCGACGAGCTTGCGCAAAGGGCGTGGACGCTCTTCCAGGACATAGAGGCCGAAGGCGGCATCGTCGCTGCGCTGTCGTCGGGCGGGTTGCAGGACGACATCGCCAAGGTGGCCGAGACGCGCGCCAAGAGCATCGCCACCGGCCGCATCGAGCTGACGGGCGTCTCGGTGTTCCCCTACCTCGGTGACGACGGCGTCAAGGTCAAGCCCTATGCGGAGCCGGCCCCGATCGGCAAGGCCGCGGTGCGCGCATTGGCACCGCATCGCCTCGGCGAGGCGTTCGAGAAGCTGCGCGATGCGGGCGACGCGTTCCTCGCCAAGACCGGCAAGCGCAAGCGCATCTTCATGGCCAACCTCGGCGAGATCGCCGAGCACAACCGCCGCTCGCAGTGGATGTGGAACTTCCTCGCCGCCGGCGGCATCGAGGGCCTGACCAGCGACGGCTACAAGAGTGCTGCTGAAGCCGCCGCCGCGTTCAAGGCATCCGGTGCCAAGATCGCCTGTATCTGCTCGTCCGACGAGGTTTACGCCCGCGAGGGCCAAGCCGCGGCAAAAGCACTGAAGGAGGCGGGGGCAACGCGCGTGCTGCTCGCCGGCCGGCCGGGCGAAGCCGAGTCAGCGCTGCGCGCCGCCGGGATCGACGGCTTCCTGTTTGCCGGGCAGGATGCGGTCGCCACGCTGGAAGAGCTGCACAAGGCGCTGGCACAGAGCTAAACTCGCGTCGTCGTGCGTTTGCACCTACATTGGAGGAACGCCCGTGGCTAGCTTGCGCTTTCTCTCCAGCCTCTTTGCCCTCATCGCCATCATCGCGCTGGTCGCCGACGCCACGCCGGCCCTCAACGGCACCGGGCAATTCACGGCGCATAGCGTCATCGGCTATTGGACCGAGCTGGCGCCGGCGTCACTGCTGGCAACGCGCACGCAGATCTCGGAGCTGACCTTCCCGTGGGTGTGGAATCCGCTGATCCTCAGCGTGCTCAGCGCGCCGATGTCCATCCTGTTCGGCTGCCTGGCGGTCGTCTGCGGCTACTTCGGCCGCCGCCGCGCGCAGCTTAAAGTGCACGTCAACTAGCGCCGTTACTTCTTCGCTGCGGGTTTCGCCGCCGGAGGTGCAGCCGGGCTTGCCGCCATGATCGACTTGGTGATGCTGGTCAGCGCCGGCGGCAGGCCGCTGCTCGGCGGGTAGGCGATGTCGAGGCCGATGCCGACGACGACGAGGCCGACTAGCAAACTGATCAGGCGCATCACCCACTTGCGATGGCTCTTGTTGAGCGCCTCGATCTCCGCCTCGGAGACCTCGCCCGCGGCTTCGGCGAGAAACTCCTTCTTGAGACCGAAGTATTTCTTCTGCAGAGAGCGGCGCACGTTGCCGCGATGCTGCACCGTGAGACCGGCGCGCTCGGCGATCTTCTGGGCGATCTCCGGATAGGGAAAGCAGGGGTCGCTGTTCGCCTCGCTGACGTAGCCGAGCTTCACGGCGCTGTCGTCCTTGAGGATGAGGCGCGCGCCCTGCAGCAGAACCGGCGCCACCGAGCCACCATAGATCTCGCGCCGCGTCTCCACCGCCTTGATGTCACCGTAGGGAATATCGTGGCGGCGATAGCGGACGATCGGCGTCGGTCCACGCCCCGCCGGCAGCATCATCTTCACCGAGGTATCGCCGAGCTCGATGCGCGCCATGAGCGAGTGCATCAGCTCGATGAGCAGCAGGATCATGATGAAGGTGAAGGCAATGGCGAGGACGACCAGTCCCGGCGTGCCTTGCCAATGCCCCTGCGAGATGCGCCAGAACAGCATCGGCGGCAAACTGATGAAGAACGGCAGCAGGATGAGGAAGATGAAAGAGAAGGCGAACTTGCGCCCGCCACCCGCGGCGTAGACCGCACGCTCGCGGTCGGAAGCGGGAGCGGGTGCCGAAGCGGGGGAGGTAGCGGGAGCCGACGTTGGAATCGGCCCTGCCGACTGCCCCATCGCTGCAACGTCCATCGCTGTCGCCCCCTCAAACGTTACATCCCGCATGCCCGGATAACATCACGATAACATGACCCTAGGGTCCTGCCCGTGCGGCGCCAGAAAGACTATATCAGGACCAGTCACCATCAAACCCCGGGGTGAACCAATGCTATTTCGCAAGAAGGTCGAAATGCCGACCGCGGAGACGGCACTCAAGGGTCGGCCGACGCCGATCCCGACGGCCACCGAGCACGAGATATTCTCCCGCCCGCTGCAGGGCCCGTATCCCGCCGGCCTCGAGAAGGCGATGTTCGGCATCGGCTGCTTCTGGGGCGCCGAGCGCAAGTTCTGGAGCCTTGGCCCCGGCATCTGGATCACTGCCGTGGGCTACGCCGGCGGCCTCACGCCCAACCCGACGTACGAGGAAGTGTGTAGCGGACGCACCGGGCACAACGAGGCCGTGCTCGTCGTCTACGATCCCAAGGAGATCAGCTACCAGCAGCTCCTGAAGACGGTCTGGGAAAGTCATGACCCCACGCAGGGCATGCGCCAAGGCAACGACGTCGGCACGCAGTACCGCTCCGGCATCTACACGTTCACGGACGCGCAGCGGGCCGCGGCGGAAGCCTCGAAGGCTGAGTATCAGAGAGCGCTGACGCAGAACGGATTGGGCCAGATCACCACCGAGATCCTGCCGGCGCCGGAGTTCTTCTTCGCCGAGGACTATCACCAGCAGTATCTGGCGAAGGTACCGCACGGATACTGCGGTCTCGGCGGCACCGGCGTCGCCTGCCCGATGCCGACGGGGGTTGCCGCGGCCTAGTTATTTCTTGGTGTCGGGCGCCGGCGACGAGGCGACCTCGTCGCTGGTGTCTGGCTTCGTGCCGGGGCTGTTGAGCACGATTCTGCACTCGGGCGGCAGCTGTTCCATGGTGACCTGCCGGCGCTCGCTGTCGGGAATGATCTTTACGCCCGGCTTTGGCTGCGGCTTCTTCATCGAAGCCGCAATCGTCTTCAGCCAGTCGTCGACCTCCTTGCCGCAACCGTCATCACCCTTCACCGGAGGCTGCACCTGGCAGCCCCCGTTGGGGCAGCCTATGCGGATGTGGAAGTGGTAGTTGTGGCCCCAGATGGGGCGAACCTTGCCGAGCCACGCGCGGTCCTTGCCGGCGGCCTGGCACAACGCCTTCTTGATGGCCGGGTTGACGAAGACACGCTCCACCGCCGGATACGAGGCGGCACGCTTGATGATCGCGACGTGCGCGGGCGTGAAGAGCTGGGGATCCACCGCCAGGCTCGTCTTGTCGAGCATCGACGTCGCCTGAATTTCCTCGCGCTCCTGACGCGTCAATACGCGGTTCGGCATCGGCGTCAGCCAGATGTCCGCGTCGAGTCCGACCTGGTGGCTGGCGTGTCCGGTCAGCATCGGGCCGCCGCGTGGCTGCGAGATGTCGCCGACGAGCAGGCCGGTCCAGCCATCCTTGCGCGTTTCCGCGGCGAAGCGCTTCAAGAGCGCGATCAGCTTCGGGTGGCCCCAGGCGCGATTGCGCGACAGCCGCATCGCTTGCCAGTAGGGGCCTGTATCGGCGAGGTGCACGCCACCCGCAAGGCAGCCCTTCGAATACCAGCCCAGGGCACGCGGCGCGAGCGCGGCCGCGGTTGGCATTTTGCCGAACAGATCGCGCGCCAGAACCTTCGGCTTCTTGTCCTTCTTGTCGGCGGCTTTCTTGTCGCTGCCCTTGGCAGCGGGGACGGCGGCCTTCTGTGCGGGAGCGGGAGCGGTCGGAGGCGTGGCTGCCGGCGGCGGAACCGCGGCCGGTTGGCGCTTCACTGGGACAGGCGCGGGGGCCTGGACAGCCGGCTCCGCTGCGGCCGCCTGGGTGATCGCCAATAGCGATCCGATAAGGCAAAGAATACGGGTGCGTTGCATAGCTCCCCCTAAGCAATGTCCAGGCCATACTAAAGACGTTTGACCAAAAAGCGACCGTCGGTTGCGCCTGCGAAGTTAACGCCGCAGCGGCGAGAGGGCCTTGATCCCATGACTGAATTTCTCAATGCGGGACCGGCCAATGCATTCGCCCGCATCGTCTTGGCGCACGGGGCCGGGGCCGCAATGACGAGCCCGTTCCTCGAAAAAATGACTCTCCTGCTGACCGAGCGTGGACTGCAAATATCCCGATTCGAGTTCGATTATATGGCGGCGCGGCGGAGCGGGGGGAAACGGCGGCCGCCACCACGGGCCGAGCTGCTGGTGCCGGAGTACCGGCGCGCGGTCGAGCAATTGCGGGCGCAAGGAGCGGGCGCGCAGAAGGTGCTCATCGGCGGCAAGTCGATGGGCGGTCGTGTCGCCAGCCTCGTCGCCGACGAGCTGTTTGCGGCGGGCCAAATCGCCGGCTTGGTCTGCCTCGGCTACCCATTCCATCCGCCGGGGAAGCCGGACAACCTGCGCGCCGCGCACTTACAGGCTCTGCGCTGCCCCGCGCTGATCATCCAGGGCGAACGTGACCCGTTCGGCGCACGCGCCGAGGTCGAGGACTATCGGCTATCAGATACGATCGCAATCCAGTGGGCCCCGGACGGCGACCACGATCTCGGCCCGCGCGGCGGCAGCGGCTTCACCCGCGCCGCCAATCTCGCGCTGGCCGCCGGCGCCATCGCCGCGTTTGCCGCGAACCTGGCGCGATGACACCAAGTGGCCGCCGAAGGCGGCAAGGGCGCGTCATGGCGAAGCCATGCTCCGCATGGACGCGCCCTGCGCCTAGGCGCGGTTATCAACGCGCACGGCAGCAACCGCGGGCAAAGCTTCCCTCAGCTCGCGTCGCGCAGCGAATAATCTCAGTCGTCGTCCTTCTTCTTTTTCTTATCGACGACTTTGTCGCCGAGCTTGCCCTTGATGCTGTCGATGCCGTCTTTGAAGATGCCATCGATGGTCTTGCGCGCCTCGGCGTCTTCCTTGCCATCGGCAGCGTCGTAGGTGGCGGCCCAGACGATGTTGACCTCATCGAGGTCATCGTCATCGGGCGTCACGGTGAACTGCGCTTCGTAGTTCTTCACCGGCAGCGGGCTCTCGATGATCTCGTAGCGGTAGCTGGCAGCGGACTTGTCGAGCAGCTTTTCCTTGATCTTGCCGCCGTCCTGCAGCGTCAGGGTGCGATACTCGACATCCCCTTCCTTGGATTCTTCGCACGTCTTCACGGCGGGATGCCATTCGGCAATCGCGCACCAGCCGCCGAACTGCGCCCACAGCGCCTTCTTCTCTTCCTCGACCTTGGCCTCCTCGGCGCGCACCTCGAGTTTCTTGCCGGAGGTGAGGCTGGCGGCATGCGCACCACCGGCGAGCGCAACCAAAGCGGTGGACAGCAGCACTGCTGAAATCGGTAGTCGCATCATTTTCTCCCAGAACGGGCCGTTGAGCCCAAGTTTGTTGGTGCGCCGCGACGACGGCGAAGTGCTACATTATAACGCTGAGGTGGCAAAAGCGCGAGGGATTTTGCGGCAGGTCAGGCAGCCGAGACCCGCTGTCGGCCGGGAATTCCCATCTGCTCGACGAAGCGCGCAACCGGGACGGGCGAGCCGGTGTAGTGACCTTGCACGGCGTCGCAGCCTTCGCCGCGCACGGCCGCAAGCTGATCGTCCGTCTCGACGCCTTCGGCGGTGACCGCAAGGCCGAGGCTGTGGGCCAGCATGACGATGGCACGCACGATCTTCAGCGAGCCCTCATTGTGGGCGATGTCGCGCACGAAAGAGTGATCGATCTTGATGCGGTCAAATGAGAAACGCCGCAGGTAGCTGAGCGAGGAATAGCCGGTGCCGAAATCATCGAGGGCGATGGAAACGCCCAGATCGCTCAGCTCGTCAAGCAGTGCGATATTCACCGCGCTGTCGTGCAGCAGCACGGATTCGGTGATCTCCAGTTCCAGGCGCGCGGGCTCGAGCCCGGATTCGGCGAGCGCGTCGGCGACCGTGCGCACCAGCCCGGGGTTGGCGAATTGCACGGGCGACAAGTTCACCGCCACGTTCATGTTGCCAGGCCATGTTGCTGCGGTGAGGCAGGCGCTGCGTATCACCCAGGCGCCGAGCTGGTCGATGAGGCCGCACTTTTCGGCAAGCGGAATGAATTCCGCCGGCGAAACCATACCGCGCTCGGGGTGATGCCAGCGAATGAGCGCCTCGGCGCCATCGATCTCGAAGCAAGAGAGGTCGATGATTGGCTGGAAGTACAGCTCGAACTGGTTGCCCGCGATCGCCTCGCGCAGCTCGCTTTCGGCGCGGCGGCGCGCCTGCATGCGGGCGTTCAGCTCCTTTTCGTAGAACATGTACGTCCCGCGGCCCAGCTCCTTGACCCGGCGCATGGCCAGCGCCGCGTCCTGGATGAGTTCGTCGGCGGTATTGCCGTCGTCGGGCCCGATGGCGATGCCGACACTGGCGCTCGGCTCCAACCATTGTCCGCAAGCGAGGAACGGCTCGCCGATGAGCTCGATGATTCTCCGCGCGCGGGCCGCGACGTCCTCGTCGCTGAACTCGCCGATATGGATGACGACAAACTCGTCGCCGACGATACGGGCCACGGCGTCGTGATCCTTGACCAGGCTGTGCAGACGCGCGGCGATCACGCGCAACAGCTCGTCACCGCTGGCGTAGCCGAGGAGCTCGTTGACCGCCTGGAAGCGGTCGAGGCCGATGTACTGGACGCAAATGCGCTGGCCGGTCTCCGCCACGATAGTCATCGTCTCGCTGACGCGCTGCTGAATACGCGCGCGATTGGACAGCCGCGTCAGCGGATCGGTGTACGCCTGCTCGTAGGCACGCGCACGCGTCTCCTCATGCTCCATGGCGATAGTGGAAAGGTTGACACACGTCGCCACGACTTGCCGTTCGAGCTGGTTCGGGCCGCGTGGACGCGGATAGTAGAAAGCGAAGGCGCCGATGACTCGCCCGTCAGATCCCTTGATGGGAGTCGACCAGCAAGCGCGCAGGCCCAGCGGCAGGGCGAAGTGCTTGTAGTTCTCCCACAACGGATCGGTGGCGATATCGGTCACCTCGACCGGCTCGCCGCGGAATGCAGCGGTGCCGCACGAACCGGTCATCGGTCCGATGAGCAGTCCGTCGATGGCGGCTGAGTATTGCTTGGGGAGGCTCGGACTGGCGATATGGCGGAGCTGAAGATTGCGGTCGACAGCCAAAACGGAGCAAGTCACCGATGGGGCCATGGCCTCTACGCGCCGGCAAAGCGTTTCCATGATGCCTTTGAGCGGCACGCCACTCGCCATCGCCTCGAGCATGTCCTGCTGCAGCAAGCGCAGCCGCCGCGACGCCGCCCGGCGTATCTCGACTTTTGCGAGCGGCGTATCGCGGGCAAGAAATCGCCCGATCTCGAGTTCGATCACCTCGCCGTGCTCGCACGGCTTATTGCGGGCGAGCACGTGAACAATGGTGGCCGAGCCGTCGACCTGCGTCTTGCGCCAGATATCGGCCCAGCGAAGCGCGTCGAACTCCGGCCAGAAATCACCTACCCGACTGAGGCGGAACTCGGCTATCGATTGCGCGCAGTCGTCGGCGAAGGTCGGCGACCAGCCGTGCAGCTTTCCGTGCTCGTCGAACAAAGCGATGGGAGCGTGCGGCGCGTATTCCGGGTCGATAAGATATTCCCGCCCGCGCATGAAACAGATCGCCTCTGTGGGCTATGTCCATATTTCAGGACCACGTTCGCCGACCTGTATTCGATCACAAATTCGCATAAATATTGGGTTACGAAATCGCCTCCGATTATTGTGGAGCGCCGAATTCCATTTACTCTGCGACGCAATAAGTCCCGTGGTTTCGCCAATCTCCCGGTGCTCTAAAGGATAGATGATACGCCAGTGGCGTGGACTACGCGGGCATGTGCCGCGCATGGGCGCTGCGCTCCAGCGCCGCGCGCACGAGCGGATCAATGTTCAGTCCCTCTGCGAGCAGCGTCAGGAAATTGCGCTCGTCGTCGCGGATCGTCAGATCGCTGGCGGCGACTTCGGCCGCCAGCGCGTAGGCCGTTTCGCGCAAGTTCTGCGGCACACCATCGACGATCATGCCGACGACAGTTTTGACGCCGTCGGGCTTGGCAAGCTCCCGCCCGCAGTTCTGCGCCTCGCGGCTCAACCAGCCATCGCCGATGCCGCGAAAGGCAGGCAGCTCGCTGACCATGGTGTTAATACGCGAAAGCTCGTGCTCGGTTATCTTCCGGTCGGCGGCGGCAACCGTCACCATCGCGTAGATGAGGGCCTCCTGCGGCGTCAGCCGGGGCTTTGTGGAGTTTTCCGCGCGCACGGGACCTCGTCTCCTCAGTTTCGGCGGCCCGGCAAGTCGCCGAGCGCCGCCGTCCCTCGTGAACGGCGTTGACGCAAGCGCCGGCCGGAACATAGGGTTCCCCGCGTTTCACTTCCAGCATTGGCCTTTCCGGCCCAACCTCAGAAGCTGCCGCTCGATGTCATCGTCCGAAGCCGCCGTCTCGTCTGCCGTTGCCGAAGCCAGGGCCTGGCCGTTCGAGGAGGCTCGCCGGCTCGTGGCCCGGCTGGAGAAGCTGAAGGGCGGGACGGAGAAGACGGTCATTTTCGAGACGGGCTATGGCCCCTCGGGTCTGCCGCACATCGGCACCTTCGGCGAGGTGGCGCGCACCAGCATGGTGCGGCACGCCTTCGAGCTGCTCACCGAGGGACGCTGGAAGACGCGGCTCATCTGCTTCTCCGACGACATGGACGGTCTGCGCAAGGTTCCGTCCAACATGCCCAATCAAGAGCTGCTGCACTCAGCTCTCAACAAGCCGCTGACCGTGGTGCCCGACCCGTTCGGCAAGTTCGAGAGTTTCGCGCACCACAACAACGCCATGCTGCGCGCCTTCCTCGACCGCTTCGGCTTTTCCTACGAGTTCATGTCGGCGACCGAGGCCTACAAGTCCGGACGCTTCGACGAAACGCTCCTGGCGATGCTCAAGGCCTACGACAAGGTCATGGACATCATCCTGCCGACGCTCGGCCCGGAGCGGCGCGCCACCTACTCACCGTTCCTTCCCGTATCGCCGACCTCGGGGCGCGTACTGCAGGTGCCGATGGTCGAGCGGCACCCGAAGAAGGGCACCATCGTCTACATCGACCCCGATAGCGGCAAGAAGGTCGAGACGACGGTCACCGGCGGTGCCGTCAAGTGCCAGTGGAAGGCCGATTGGGCGCTGCGCTGGACGGCGCTCGGCGTCGACTACGAGATGGCCGGCAAGGACCTGATCGAGAGCGTCACGCTGTCCTCACGCATCTGCAAGGCGCTCGGCGGCGTGCCGCCCGAAGGCTTCAACTACGAGCTGTTCCTCGACGACAAGGGCGAGAAGATCTCCAAGTCGAAGGGCAACGGCCTGACCATCGACGAGTGGCTGCGCTACGCCAGCCCCGAGAGCCTGTCGCTGTTCATGTTCCAGAAGCCGAAGTCGGCCAAGCGGCTCTATTTCGACGTGATCCCGCGCGCCGTCGACGAGTACCTGCAGTTGCTCGCCGCCTATCCGCGCCAGGACGGCAAGGCCAAGCTCGACAACGCCGTCTGGCACGTGCACGCCGGCCATCCGCCGGCCGCCGACATGCCGCTGACCTACGCGCTGCTGCTCAATCTCGTCGCCGCCTCCAACGCGCACGATAAGGATGTGCTGTGGGGATTCATTCGCCGTCACGTGCAGGGCGTCAGCCCACAGACACACCCGCTGCTCGATGAGCTCGCCGGCTACGCGGTCCGCTACTACGCCGATTTCGTGAAGCCGCGCAAAAAGTACCGCGCCGCCGACGACGTCGAGACGGCGGCGCTGCGCGCCCTGTCGGCGGCGCTGCAGAAAGCGGCGCCGAACGCCACGGCCGAGGATCTACAGGGCCTCATCTACGACGTCGGCCGCGCCGTTCCGCGCTATCAGGATCTCAACGCGAAGGGCGCCACGCCGGAGCGGCCGGGCGTGTCCAACGCCTGGTTCAATGCCATCTACGAGGTGCTGCTGGGCGAAGAGAAGGGGCCGCGCTTCGGCAGCTTCATCCAAGTCTACGGCATCCAGGAAACGCGCGCACTGATCGACAAGGCGTTGAACGGCGAGCTGACCAAGGCGGCCTAGACCTAGGCGACGTCGGTGCTGCGGGCACCCGGCATGCCGGCGACGTCGAGGTCCCAGATGTCGTGCATCAGGGCAAGCAGTTTGGCCTCGCGGGCGCGGATCTCCGCTGCCCGCCACACGCTCGCCTCGACGGCATCGCGCGTGATGGCCAGCACCGGCGGGTCGTCATGCGTGCCGCGATAGATCTCCCGCTTGCGCGCGAATTCCTGGTTGCGTGCCCGGTCGTTCTGCTTCTGGGTGACGGCGACGAGGTTGCCGAGGCTCTCGGTGCAGACCTCGCGCTCCTCCGCGTCGGGAAACCAGCGTCGCCACTCGCTGGTCGCGCCCGGCCGCTGCGGCAACACATGCTCGACGCTGTAATCCTTGGGGTCGAGCACGGTGGTCGAGCGCGTCAGCTCGTCGTTGAGGCGTAGGAGGAGCTGCTTGCACACCTGCGCGTCGCGCCGGTACAGCGTCCGCAGGTGATAGCCGATGTTGCGCACCTCATCGCGCGTCAACTGGAACGGCCCCTCGCCTGGCCTGACCGGCGCGCGCGATTTGATCAAGCTGACGACATTGCCGAGGCGGCGCACGCGCTTGCCGGTGCCAAGACACAGTGCCCGCAACAAGTGTACGAGACGGTCGATCTCGCGCAGCAGCAGCGTCGCCCGCTCGGGGTCCTCGGCGTACTGGTGCACGGCGAGCATCGCCGCCGGTGCCCAGTCGCCCTCGGGCAGACGCCCGAGACACACGAGATAGCGGCGCGCATCCGGATCGAGATTGAGATTGACGTCGGCGGCGCGCAGCACGGTGTCGTAGGCCTTGGACAGCGGACCCACCACCTCGTCGAGAAAAGCCTCCGGGCCGCCGACCTCCCTGATGGTGCGGCGGACACCGGCGATGATCTTGCCGTCGCCACGGCCGTAGATGCTGAACACGTGCGTGAAGAACGTCTCGAACTTGCCACCCAGAAGCCGCGCGGCACGGTCCCACTTTTCCAGCGCGCCGTCGCGGCGTGCCTCGGAGATGTTCTTGAGGAGCTCGGCCTTGAGAATGTCGTTGCGCTGTAGCGAGCGTCCGCGCTCGTTGAGTACGGTGAACAGGCGGTGGGCGCGGTCGATGTCGCGCGTTAGCACGACGACGAAGTGGCACTGATCGCAAAGATAGTCGGCAAGGCGCCGCCGGTCGGCCTCATCGAGCGACGACAGCTCGCGGATGAAATGCGCGCGCACCTTGAGAAGGCGATCTTCCGCCTCGTTGACCGCTTCCTCGTCGGGCGTGATGGAACAGCCGCCGCGCGTTTGCACGTAGGTTTCGAGGAAAGCCTGCTCGCGGGCGCTGACTTCCACGCGGAATTTGATGCCGTGCTGCTTGGTGGCCGCAGCATCGGCGGCGACAAGCTGGTCGAGCCGATTGCGCGCGCCCCACCGCCACCGTTCGGTCCCCAGATCGCGCAAGACGGCGGCGATCATGGCCAGCGTCACCAGGCGCTGCTGACCGTCAATGATCTCGAACAGCCGCGGGTCGCGATCGCGCGCCTTCGGCAGGTCGCCGCCGGCACCGTCAATGAGAATGATGGTGCCGAGAAAGTAGTCGGGCTCCTCGCTGCCGGCGCCCCCGCTAAGCCCCGCCGCCCCGAGTATATCCTCGAGGAGCTGACCCGCTTCCGTTGTGGTCCACGAGTAGGGTCTCTGGTAACAGGGCACAGAAAAGTGGAAGGGTGCAGAAAAGAGATTCGTAAGGGTCAGAGACGCTGTTGGCAGACCAGGGAACATCACGATTCATTTTTTGTGTTTGGCCTTCGCGACATGCGGCAGGACCGGCGAGCGACAGTTCCATGAAGGTAACATGACTATCATCGCCGCGACAGCCGCGATCTCAGAAAAGGACCTTCGTAGCGAACGCCGTTTGAGCGGCGTGCGCACATGGCAACACGCGAGCGACGCCACGTCGCGCGCGCAAACACCGCGGTGGCGCACGAAGAAAGAACTTGCGCACGACGCGATCCCGGACAAGCGATGACAACATCTCGACAATTCGTATTCAAGGTGGTCCCGCGCCCGGCGTGGGAGGACGCGTGCCGCAGCGGCGCGTTCATCGGCTCGGCGGATGATGTCCGCGATGGGTATATCCATTTGTCGACGCGCGAGCAGATCGCCGGCACCCTCGCCAAGCACTTCCGCGGCAAGCACGATCTCGTGTTGATCCAATTTGAAACGCGCATCCTCGGCGAGGCGCTGCGTTGGGAGGTCTCGCGCGGTGGCGATCTCTTCCCACACCTCTACGCTGCCCTGCCGACCGCCTGCGCCAGCGCCGAATTTGCACTGCCGCTCGCTGCGGATGGCGTGCCGATACTGCCCAAGGAACTCGCGGCATGCTGAAATTGCTGCTCGATTTTGCGCCTCACGCCCTGACGCTGCTGCCGCCCGAGGTAGCGCACGAGATAACCTTGAAAACGCTGGAGCTCGGCGTGTTTCCGGCGGCGTCCGCACCCGACGCCGCGGCACTCGGCGTCACGTTTGCCGGCTTCACGTTGCCAAACCCCGTTGGAATTGCAGCGGGTTTCGACAAGGACGCGCGCGTTCCCGACGCAGTCCTGCGGCTCGGCTGCGGCTTTGCTGAGATCGGCACGGTGACGCCCGTACCGCAGCTCGGCAATCCCTCCCCGCGGGTGTTCCGACTGCGGCGCGACCACGCCATCATCAACCGGCTCGGCTTCAACAACGGCGGACACGCGGCGGCACTCGCGCGATTGCAGCGCCGCAGCGGACGCGGCGTCGTCGGCGTCAACATCGGCGCCAACAAGGATTCCCCTGACCGTATCGCTGATTACGTGCGCGGCATGGAGATATTCTATGACGTTGCAAGCTATTTCACCATCAACATATCGTCCCCCAACACACCGGGCCTGCGCGATCTGCAGGACCCCGACGCCCTCGAGCGGCTGCTGCGGCGCCTGCTCGACACCCGCGCCCGGCTGATTCAGGCGGGCAAGCCGAAGCGGCCGATCGTCGTCAAGCTGGCACCCGACATTGCCGAGCACGCGTTCGAGGCCATCGTCATGCAGCTTGCGGCACAGGGCGTCGACGGCATCGCCGTCTCCAACACGACGCTGTCGCGCGCCGGCGTCAGCGATGCCAACGCGCGCCAGGCAGGCGGCCTTTCCGGGCGCCCGCTGTTTCATCGCTCCACCGTCATGCTGGCGCGGGTGCACCAGGCGACGGCGGGACAGATCCCGCTCATCGGCATCGGCGGCATCGACAGCGGCGCGGCGGCGCTCGCCAAGATCGAGGCCGGCGCCACTCTGGTGCAGCTCTATACCGGCCTGATCTACGAGGGCCCGGGCCTCATCCAGCGCATCAAGGACACGCTTGCAGCCGCTGTCCAGCAGGCCGGGGCCCGGTCGATCGCGGATCTCGTCGGACGGCGCGCGGCCGATTGGGCGTTAAAGCCCCTCGAGGCTTAGACCGAGGGGCCACCGCGCGGCGGCGGCGGCAAGTCCGAACGCCGCGACGCCTTGACGAGGCGCGAGATAAGCCACACTGGCACCACCACCATGGCGCCGAGGATGAGGTAGCCGAGCACCGACTCGATGGCCCCAAAGCCGAGGTCGTAAATCCGCTGCAACAGAATGTTGAATTGGAAGAAGATGTTCTGCGGCGTGATGCCGAGAGCGGAGAGCACGACGCCGACGACGATCGAGAGCACGATCAGGCGCACCAGAACGCCTAGGACGCTCCCACCAAGGAACGTATTGCGGTCCATCGTGCTCTTCTCCTTCGCGTCGGTGGCGGGCGGCGAGGTACCGCCCCATCTTAGCCCATAGCGACTTGGGCCACCCGCCCTTAGCATAGTTGCCTAGCCGTTTCGACAGCGGAGCGTTGCGTAACCGAACGATGCGAGCCACAAGACAAAGCTCGGCCGCCATGCGCCAACCGCGCAGGCAGGCGCAAGTGGCGCCCAAACCGCTGCCGGAGCCGTTCGCCGGCTGGTTCGCGGCGCGGGGCTGGACCCCGCGGTCGCATCAGATGGCGCTGATCGAGGCGGCGGAGCGGCGCCGCTCGACCCTGCTCATCGCGCCGACCGGAGCCGGCAAGACGCTGGCCGGGTTTCTCCCCAGCCTCATTGGCCTCGCCCAACGCCCGCGCGGATACCGCGGCCGCCGCCTGCACACGCTTTATATATCGCCGCTGAAGGCGCTGGCGGTGGACGTCGCCCGCAACCTCATGGCGCCGATTGCCGAGATGGGGTTGCCGATCCGCACCGAGACGCGCACCGGCGATACGTCGGTGGCGCGGCGGGCGCGGCAGCGGACTGCTCCGCCCGACATCCTGATGACGACGCCGGAGCAGTTGACGCTGCTTCTCAGCCATCCGGACAGCACCGAGATGTTCGCCGATCTGGACACCATCGTTCTTGACGAGATCCACGCGCTTGCCGCGACCAAGCGCGGAGACCTTCTCTCGCTGTCACTGGCCCGGCTGCGCAAGCTGGCGCCCCGCCTGCGTACCGTCGGGCTGTCGGCGACGGTGGCGCGTCCCTCGGAGCTGCGCGCCTATCTGGTGCCGCAGCACGCGCCGCAATCGCACATCGACCTGGCCGACCTCGTGCACATCGTCGGTGGCGCCAAGCCGCAGATCGACATCCTCGAGCTTGACGACTCGCTGCCGACCGTCGGCCACACGACACGCTATGCCATCGGCGAGATCTACGCCGCCATAGAAGCGCACCGGCTCTGCTTGCTGTTCGTCAACACGCGCATGCAAGCGGAGCTGCTGTTCCAGGATCTGTGGCGCGTCAACGATCTCGGCCTACCGATAGCGCTGCACCACGGCTCGCTCGACGCCATGCAGCGCCGCAAGGTGGAGGCGGCCATGGCCGAGGGCTCGCTGCGCGCGGTCGTCGCCACCTCCACCCTCGACCTCGGCATCGACTGGGGCGACGTCGATCTCGTCATTCATGTCGGCGCTCCGAAAGGCGCCAGCCGCTTCATCCAGCGAATCGGCCGCTCCAATCACCGCCTCGACGAGCCCTCGCAGGCGATGCTGGTGCCGTCCAATCGCTTCGAGGTGCTGGAGTGCCGCGCCGCCGTCGATGCTGCCGAAGCCGGCGAGCAGGACGTGACGTTCGCGCGGCAGGGCGCGCTCGACGTACTGGCGCAGCACATTCTCGGCACCGCCTGCGCCGGCGACTTCGATCCCTCCGAGCTTTATGCCGAGGTCGTCTCGGCGGCCCAGTACGCGCCGCTGCAGCGCGCAACGTTCGATCGCGTGCTCGGCTTCGTCGCCGACGGCGGCTACGCGCTCCAGTCGTACGAACGCTATGCCAAGCTCAAGGCGGCACCCGGCGGTAAGCTGCGCATCGCGCATCCGCGTTTCATCCAGGCCTACCGCATGAACGCCGGCACCATCGTCGCCGCCCCCATGATCAAGGTGCGCCTCGTCGGCCGCCGCGCCGCCACCACGCGCAAGGCGATGACCGGCGGCCGGGTCATGGGCGAGGTCGACGAATACTTCATCGAGCAGCTTCGCCCCGGCGACGCCTTCGTGCTGGCCGGGGAGGTGCTGCGCTTCGAGGGCATGAGCGAGAACGAGGCGTTTGTTACACGCGCGAGGGCCCGCGATCCCATCATCCCCAGCTACAACAGCGGCAAGTTCCCGCTATCGACGCATCTCGCCGCGCGCGTGCGTGCCATGCTCGCCGACGAGCATGCGTGGAGCCGACTGCCGCCGTCGGTCGCCTACTGGCTGGAGCAGCAGCAGCATCGCTCGATCATTCCCGGGCACGACGAGGTGCTGATCGAGACGTTCGCGCGCGGCAACTGCCACTATCTCGTTGCCTATCCGTTCGAGGGGCGGCTCGCGCACCAGACGCTTGGCATGTTGCTGACACCCCGCCTCGATCGCATCGGCGCCGGT
>CAZOOS010000017.1:5631-10488 GCA_964581475.1 uncultured Hyphomicrobium sp. | reverse complement strand
GGTGGCCTCTTGGCGCCCTCGGGGCGCTTGCCCCCCCGGGCAGGGTGCACCTGGACGATCGTTTCGACGGGGACATGCTGGGCGGCGACTTGGACGCCTGGCTGGCAGAATCGAACCTGATGAAGCGCACCTTCCGGCAGGTCGCCGTCATCGCCGGCCTCGTCGAGCGCCGCCATCCCGGGCGCGAGAAGACCGGACGCCAGGTGGCGCTGTCGACCAATCTTATCTACGACGTGTTGCGCCGGCACGATCCGCACCACATTCTGCTGGAGGCGGCGTGGGCCGATGCGGCCACAGGCCTTCTCGACATCGCCCGGCTGGGGGATTTTCTGCGTCGCGTCGACAGCAGAATCAGGCATCAACCGTTGGACAGGGTATCGCCGCTTTCTGTGCCGATCCTGCTGGAGATCGGCAAGGAGGCCGTCGCCGGCTTTGCCCGCGAGGAGCTGCTGCGCGAGGCCGCCGCGCAATCCAAGTCGCGACTATCTCTTGAGGAGATCGAATGCTCGAGCTGAAACCTGAGCGCCTCGCCTTCGACGACTTCCAGGACCAGGAGATCTCGGTCTGCGGCAAGTTGTTTCGTGCCGACATGTCGGGCGCGCTCTATTGGCCGAGCGAGGACGCGCTGATCGTCGCCGATCTGCATCTCGAGAAGGGCTCCGCATTCGCCAAGCGCGGACAGCTCGTCCCGCCCTATGATACGCGCGAAACGTTGCGCCGCTTGGCCTCCGCTATCGACCGCTACGGCGCCAGTACCGTCATCGCCCTCGGCGACAGCCTGCACGATGTCGAGGCGTCGGGGCGCATCGGCCTCGAAGAGCTGGAGATCCTGCACATCATGCAGGAGGACCGCGAGTGGATCTGGGTGACGGGCAACCATGATCCCAAGGTCGGCGAGCGTCTCGGTGGCAGCGTCGTCGGCGACATAGAGGTCGAAGGCCTGACGCTGCGGCACGAACCGCGGCCAGGCCGCGTCACGCACGAGATCGCCGGGCATCTGCATCCGGCTGCCAAGCTGTCGATGTATGGCTACACGCTGCGCCGCCCGTGCTTCGTCGGCAACGGTCGTCGCCTCGTCATGCCGGCCTTCGGCACCTACACCGGGGGGCTGAACATCCTCGAAGATCCCTTCGAGCCGTTGTTCGGCAACGACGGCATGCGCGTGTGGATGCTCGGCCAGGAAGGGCTTTATCCCGTGGCGACGCGCCTCCTCAAGGAGGACTGAGCGTCAGCCCGGCTGGCGCCGGAAGTAGGCCGAGGCGAGCAGCCCCGAGACGACCGCCAGCAGTACCGCGATCAGGCCGTAGCTCATCGGATAGATGAACGCGAAGTTGTGCACGAGCCGCTCGATACCGGCCCGCTGCAGCGTCACGCGCGCGATATGCGCACTCACCACCTCGCCGTTGCGGAACAGATACGTGCGCGCAACGAGCGGCCCCACCGGCACGTTGGCGGGCAGCGCGATGGTGCTGCGGAACAGGCTGCGGCCGGTAAACGTCACCCCGCCATTCGGCTCGGTGACGTAAAGATTCTGCTGCTTCTTCAAGCGAATGACGGCGGCGCGAAAGGCGGCGAGCTCGTAGTCCTTGATGGCACCGCGATAGCCGGGCGAGGGCCTCATCGCAATATGCCGGAAGCCGATGGCATGCCGCTCCAGCACCGCCGGCCCGGCGATCTGCTCGATCGGCTTCGTCGAGGTGATGGCGTAGTAGCTGGGTACCGAGGCGAAGGTGATTGACGAGGTGTTGATCCACACGCCCGCTACATCGCTCTTCTTACGCACGACGACGGGGAAGGGTGTCCCTTCGACGACGACGACGACATCGTAATAGTCGGTCTGCTCGGCCGGAGCCTGGCTGTTGTCGACGGCGCCGAAGACGATGATCTCGTGTCCGGCGAAGCCCGTCGTTATCTCGAAGGTGCGCGTAGAGATGTCCGCCTCGACGGTCGCCCGCGGCGCCGTGGGCGCGATCAAGGCTGGCGACTGCGGCGCCGGTTGTTGCACCGGGCGCGGCGGACCCATGCGCGGCGCGCGCGCGTCCTGCGCCGCCGCGGGGAGCAGCGCGATCGCCAGGAACAGGAGTGCCAGGGGACGCCGCATCAGAAGCCTCCCCCCAGAACCGGGCCGATCGAATAGATCTCCGACGGCTTGGCCATGAGATCCCAGCCGATGCGCAGGCAGACGAGAAGCACGAGCGCCGCGAGCATGAAGCGAAGCTGCTCGCCCTTGAGCTTGCCGCCGGCCACCGCGCCGAACTGGGCACCGATGACGCCGCCGATGATGAGAAGCAGCGCCAGCACGACGTCGACGGCCTTGTTCTGCATGGCCTGCAGCAAGGTCGTCACCGCCATGACGAAGACGATCTGAAACAGCGACGTGCCGATGACCACGCTGGTCGGCACGCGCAGCAGATAGATCATCGCCGGCACCATGACGAAGCCGCCGCCGACACCCATGATCGCCGCCATGAAGCCGACGAAGGCGCCGATCATCGCCGGCGGGATGACGCTGATGTACAGCTTCGAGCGGTGGAAGCGCATCTTGAACGGCAGGCCGTGCACCCAGCTGTGCTGGCCCGTCTTGCGTACCGTGCCGGGCTGACCGCCGTGCGTGCGGCGCAGTGTGTTGACGCTCTCGATCAACATCAGCGCGCCGACGGCACCGAGGAATGTGACGTAGCTGAGCGACACGAAGAGATCGAACTGGCCGGCCTGGCGCAGGATCTTCATCAGTGACACGCCGATAACCGAGCCGACGACGCCGCCGGCGACCAGCACCATGCCCATCTTCACGTCGACGTTGTTGCGCTGGTACTGGGCGAGGGCTCCCGACACCGACGAGGCGAGGATCTGCATCGAGCCGGTGCCGACCGCCACGGCGGATGGCACGCCCATGAAGATCAGCAAGGGGGTGAGCAGGAAGCCGCCGCCGACGCCGAACAGACCGGAGAGGAAGCCTACGGCGCAACCCATGCCGAGAAAGAGCGCTGCGTTGACGGACATCTCGGCGATGGGCAGGTAGATGTGCATCAGCTTGACAGCGAGCTAATCCCTGGGTGCGCCCCTTGGCGGCATGCGCAACGCGGCGTCGACAGGCGCGAAATGTCTGACATCGCCGACGGTGTCAAGGTGAGGGGCGGGCGATTAGCCCAGGATACGCGAGGAAGTAAAAATCCGGGTTCGCAAAACGAAAAGTGCGCCGCGTTTCCGCGGCGCACGCAATGCTGTCGTCCCGGCGCCGGCCGATCAGCCGCGGCGGCTGCCTTCTCGCCAGGCTTGGCCGGCAAAGCGCGCATCGTTGGCCATGTTCTTCATCGGCTTGGCGCGCCAGTTGGCGGCGCTGTCCTCGGCCGTGGCGAGATCCTGAGCGCTCATCTTCGGTTTCAGGACTTTGACGCGCTCGGCGGCGTCCTTGTCGCCCTGCTTGGCGGCGAGCAGCAGCCAAGCGTAGGACTTCTGCAGGTCCTTGGTAACGCCCATGCCGTTCTCGTAGAGGACGGCCAGATTGTACTGGCTGTCGGCGAGTCCATGCTCGGCGGCGGCCGCGAACCAGCGGGCGGCGCTCTCATAGTCGCCCTTGGGGCTGCGCGAGGCGGCGAGAACCGCCAGGTTGTGCATCGCCTTCACGTTGCCCTGCGCCGCGGCGCGCTCATACCAGGCTTGCGCCCGCGAGGCGTCGCGCCTGACGCCGAGGCCGCGCTCGTAAAGCGTGCCGAGACGGAATTGGGCCATGGCAAAGCCGCTGGCGGCGGAGCGGTGGTACCACTCGGCGGCTTCCTTGAGATCCTGATCGAGGCCCTTGCCCTCGGCGAGGCGCGAGGCGACCTCGAACTGCGCCGAAGCATCGCCCTTGCCGGCGGCGAGGCGCAGCGAGAACGGCCCGACGGTGGCCGGCGGCAGCTTGGTGCCGTCGTTGGCCGGGGCGACTTCGTCGGCGGCAACGTTGGCAGCGCGTTTGTTGTTGCGCAGGATTTGCTCCTGCATGAGTGCCGCAGGCGTGGCGCGGGCCGCGGCGGCGCCGAGCTGGCCGGAGAGATAGGCCATGCGCTGCTGCTCGTTGACCTGCAGGATCTGCTGGCCGGAGGCGTCGTTGTCCTGCATCTCGATGCCGGGCAGCGAGGCGGTGTCCATGTCGGCGCCGGTGGCGTTCACGTCCTCGTACTCGCCCTTCTCCAACGGCGGCACGACCTGCTTGGTCTGCTTGGGCGGCTGCGGTGTCATGGCCGGCGGCGGCACCTCCGGCGCGCCCTCCATCTCGGGGACGGGGACGTTGGCAGGCGGGGCCAGCGCCGGAGCCGTATCCATGTGCATGGGTACGGGCGACTCGATTGCGGCCGGTGTGACGTCGGCCGGCGGCGTCGAGGTGCGCGGCATGAAGAAGATCGCCGCCGGGATCGCCGCTAGCAATACGAGCAGGCCCATCGCTACGCGCTGCGAGCGAAAGGAGAAGAGCGAGCGACGGGCGCGGCCCTTGGCCGGCTTGTCCTTGGGGCTCACCGACAGCTCGCCGGCGCGCATGTCGGGATCGAAGGCCAGGGCGTCGGGCTTTGCCGCCGCTTTCAGCTTGGCGCGGTGCGCGTCGGCGATGAAATCATGGCGCAGCGTTTCCATCGATCGCTTCTGCGGCTGCGGCTCGCCGAAGGCTTCAGCCTCGGCATCGCGCGAGCGCGAGAAGGCGGCATCGAGGTCGAAGCTCGCCGTGGTGTAGGCGGGAATGCGCGGCGGGGCGTGCTCCAGCTCGGCGTCCTGGCGGAACGCCTGGTAGTCGGCATCCTCGGCCGCAGCCTCCTGCTCCATCGGCAGGAAGTCGGAGTGATCTTCGACCGGCGGCATCTCGGCATAGACGCGCGCGGTCGG
>CAZOOS010000017.1:0-5531 GCA_964581475.1 uncultured Hyphomicrobium sp. | reverse complement strand
CGATCCAGCACGCGAATGATCGCCTGCTGCATCGTTTCCAGCATGCTGGCGTTGTTCTCGTCGTTGTGGCGGCGCTCGTTGATCAGGTTCTCGAGCATGCCGCGCACTTCACCGATGTCGCGCGACTGGGCGCCGTTGAAGCCGGCATCGGCAAAGGTAGCGGCGGCGCGCTGAGCAGCGGTGTTGGCGAGTTCCTCGTAGTCATCGCGGGCCGAGGAGCGGCTGACGAGCCCGGAGAGGCGCTCGTCGGAGAGCTGCACGGCGATCATGCGCAACTGCGCGTCGATGGCGTCGAGGCGCCCGTTGTCGGCGGCGGCCAGGCGCGACAGGCGCTCGTCGGAGAGCTGCGTGGTCAGGGTGCCAAGATGGGCGTCAATGACGTCGAGGCGCGCCAGCTGGCGGCGGAGCTGACCGAGCTGGTTGCCGATCTCCTCGATCTGGGTCTCGGCGGCGCGCAGCTCGTCGAGATCGGCGCGCGTCGCGACGTGGCCGAGCACCGAGTTGAGCTGCGTCTCCAGCGCGTCGAAGCGGTTGCCGAGCGAATGCAGCGCCGACTCAGGGCGCATACGGGCAAGCGACTGCTCGATGCGCACGGCGATTTCGGCGAAGCGCTGGTCGAGGTAGTTGGTGTCCATGGAGCAGCCGCGCGGCGCCGACTGCGCCGTGTCGGCCATGACTCCGGTGGGGGCGCCGCTCGGGGCGCACACATAGAGCGCCTGTTGCGACGGCGACGAGGACGCAGGCTGCTGCGGACGCGCAGCGGCGGCCGGGATGCGCGGGCGAGCCGCGGCATCGGCGCGCGGCTCGCGGCGGTGCGAACCGTACACCTCCGTCTCGTAGAGCTCGACGAGCGCCTTGGCGGCAGCGTCATCCCAGGGGTTGATGGTCTCGTCGGCGCGCTTGGCGCTGCCGGGCGTGCCCAGGAGGATGATCTCGTCGCCCGACACGCGGGCCACGCGAACGTCTTCCTCGGTGACGTAGCGAATGGTCTTGACGCGCGTCTCGGACGCGCGCTGCTGCACCGCATTGTAGGGGACAATGGCCCCGCGGCCGAGGTCGGACAGCCGCTCGCCGAGGCGCTGCATTTGCGCCTGGATGCGTTCCAGGTCCGGCTCGAACTCGTGCGGGACCTGCGATCGGATGGTCCGCGCCTCCTCGCTCAGCGACGCCAACCGGCCACGCATCTGGTCCAGCATATTCGCCTGGGAGGGCTCGTTCGAAGCCGTGGCGCCGGCATCGGCGCGGGCGCCATAGAGTTCGTTGTAGGCTTGGTTCGACATCTCAATCCCTTGGCGCTGGTCGACGGCCCGCTGGGGGCTGTTGGCTCGTGCGGCGGCTGCTTGCCTGGACGGGACGCGCAATACGGAAGTCCGCTCATCCCCAGGGTTCGCGAGTCGCGGTAAACGCCGAGTTAAGCAGCGGGTAAAAATCGCACTCAGGGATGCGATTAGCGCGCTTTTTGCCGTCCGCGGCGGTGACGCCCGCCTGGCAGGTGGCTATGTGGAGCTGATGATGCCCAAGCCGACGACAACGACGCCCGGCGAGGCGGACCGCCTCGAGCAGGCCTTCGAGACCCTCAAGGTCGACACCCGCGGGCCGGGGCTATGGGAGCAGACCGCCATGGTGGCCGGCTGGCTCGGCCGCATCGGCGCCGCTGACGGGCTGCTGACCCTGTTCATCCGCCACACCTCGGCGTCGCTGCTGATCCAGGAGAACGCGGATCCCGACGTGCACACCGACCTCATCGCCGCGCTGGAGCGGCTGGCCCCGCGCGAGCACCGCTACGTGCACGACGTCGAGGGGCCGGACGACATGCCCGCGCACATCAAGTCGGCGCTGACCGGAACGTCGCTGTCGATCCCGGTCCGGGCGGGACGCATGTTGCTCGGCACCTGGCAGGGCATCTACGTCGTGGAGCACCGCGATCGGCCGCACCGGCGCGAGGTGGTGCTGCACTACCTCGGCACGCGTGCCGCCTAGGCTTTGCGGCGGAAGCGGCGAGTTGCCGATACGAGCTCGTGGGCTATGCCGGGCTCGCTCATCGCATGGCCGGCATCGGGCACGATGCGCAATTCGGCGCCGGGCCACACGGCCTTCAGGTCCCAGGCGTTCTTCACCGGCGTCACCACGTCGTAGCGGCCGTGGATGATGACGCCGGGTATGCCGGCGAGGCGCCCAGCGTCGGTTAGCAACTGGCCGTCGGTCGCAAAGAAGCCGGCGTTGACGAAGTAGTGGCACTCGATGCGCGCGAAGGCGACGGCATAGGCGTCGGCGCCGAAGGTGCGGATACGCTCAGCGTCGGGGACGAGCGACAGCGTCGAGCCTTCCCACACGCTCCATGCCTTGGCTGCCGCCAGAACAACGTGCGGGTCGGGATCGGTCAGCCGCTTGTGATAGGCGGCGATCAGGTCGCCGCGCTCGGCCGGCGGGATGACGCTCTCAAAAGCGGCAAAGGCATCGGGATAGATCCAGCTGCAGCCCTGCTGGTAGAACCATTCGAGTTCCGCCCGGCGCACCAGGAAGATGCCGCGCAGGACGAGGCTGTCGACGCGGTCGGGATGCCGTTGCGCATAAGCGAGCGCCAGCGTCGAGCCCCATGAGCCGCCGAACACCTGCCAGCGGGCGATGCCCAGCGCCTGGCGCAGCCGCTCCATGTCGGCAACGAGGTGCCAGGTGGTATTGGCCTCGAGCGCGGCGTTCGGCGTCGAGCGGCCGCAGCCGCGCTGGTCGAAGAGAATGATGCGATAGTGCTCGGGGTCGTGGAAGCGGCGCATGGTCGGATTGCAACCGCCGCCCGGGCCGCCGTGCAGCAGCAACGCCGGCTGGCCGCGCGGGTTGCCGCACTCCTCGAAGTACATCGCGTGGCCGTCGCCGACGTCGAGCATGCCGGTGCGATGGGGCTCGATCGGAGGATAGAGCGTCAGCCGCTCGTGCACGGTCATCTGGCGGCTCCGGGCTAGGTGCGCTCGCGGTTCTTCAGGCGCAACAGGCGCATCTCGCGATCATAGATGACCTCGCCGCCGGGAATGCGGATCTCGCGCACCAATTCCAGCACGCTGCGGCTTGGGGCCGGCGTCGCGATGCTGGCGAGCAGCGCACCGAGCGCGCCCGCGGGCAGGCCGAGGATGCCGGCCAGCGCTCCGTCGAGGCCGAGGATATTGGCTTCACCGGCGAGGAGAGTCAGCACGGAGACGGCAAAGCCGGAGCTCATGCCGGCGATCGCGCCGAAAGCGTTCATGCGCTTCCACCAGATCGACAGCGCCAGCACCGGGAAGAAGGTCGAGCCGCTGAGCGCCAATGACCACAGCAGCAGGCGCAACGGGTCCGCCGGGGCGAGCATGGCAATGACGCCGCCGAGCACCGCGGCGCCGGCGATGCCGAGCCGCCCCATGTGCACCCGGCCCGAGCGCGGCAGCGGCTCCCAGGAAGTGCCGTTGACCACATCCTCGGCAATGACGTTGCCGAGTGCACTGGCGGTAGCCCCGGTGCCGACCAGCGCCGCGGCGACGATGCCGGCCGCCGCGAAATAGACGACCACGCTCGGCAGGCCCGCCGCCACCGGCAGGCTGAGCAGCACACCGTCGCGCAGGAAGCCGAAGCTCGAGACGGTCAGCGGCGCCGCCGTGGCATCGACGGTGACGAAGCCGAGCTGGACGAGCTGCTGCATCCACGCGGGCAGCGTCCCCGGCGGTCCCGACACGACCATGTCCATGAGGAAGTCGCGCATATAGACGGAGACCGCCGCCGCCGTCAGCATGATGAGGCTGAAGTAGACCGTCGCCCAGCCGAGCGACTTGCGCGTCTCGTAGACGCCGGGGGTCATCGTCACCCGCGGGATGAGCCACGGCGAGGAGGCAACCCCCGCCATCACCGTCAGCATGGCGACGACGAAGGCCGACGGACCGATGGCCGCGAACGGCGCCGTGAAGCGCTTGGCGATATGGGTGATGCCATCGCCGGGCAGATTGAAGGCGAGCGCCGGCGCCTCGACGACGCTCAGCGCCTGCGCCGCCTCGGTGTGCATCAGCGCCCGCAGCAGCGGCCCGTTGGTGAGCTGCGGCAGCGGGAAGTTGGTCACCATCACGGCGACGATGGCGACGGGAACGATGAGCGCCAGAATCGCGGCGATGGATTCGGCGCTGCTCGACCACGTCAAGGAGCGCATGCCGCCAAGGACGACGCTGACGATGAAGGCGCCGACGAGGACGCCGATCATCAGCGTCTGCGGTTGCCCAGCGAGCCAGCCGGCGGCGAAGGCGCCCATGCGCAATTCGGCGGCGAGCATCAGCAGCGCCGGCACCGCCAGCAGCGTGGCGGAAAGCAGGCGCACGGTCTTGCTCTCGAAGCGGCGGCCGAGATAGCTCGGCACCGTGAAAGTCCCGAACTTGCGGAAGAACGGCGCCAGCATCACCGTCATGATGACGAAGCCGGCGAGGCCGCCGATCATCAGGCACAGCGCGTCAAAGCCGATGAGGAAGAACACGCCCGTGATCGCCACCATGCCGGTGGCGCCCAAGGCGGCGACGCCAATGCCGAGCCCCGTATAGCCCGCCGGCACGCGGCGGCCGGCGGCGAAGAATTCCAGTGGCTCCTGCGTCGGCACGCACAGCCCGATCGCCGCATACAGGACCAGCGGCCCCAACAGCATCCCCCAGCGCAGCACGCTATCGGCGGTGCCCAGCTCCTCGAAAATGAGCAGCAGCAGCACCAGCCCAACCAGGGAGCTGGCAAAGATGCCGAAGTAGGTTCCGAGCCGCGGGTTGACGAAGCGGGTGCGCGAGGTCAGCGACATGCGTTGAGATCCGGCCGCCGCTTCAATTGTCCTCGTGCGCCCCGTGCCAGTGATCGATGGCGTCCTGGCGGTTGACGAAGCTGCCCACCGTGAAGATGGCGATGAGGGCGATACCGTGGGCGCTGAGGAAGTAGCCGAGCGGGAAGCCTAGGAAGCGCTCGGTGTTGAGGCTCTCGGCGTAGAGCGGCAGCACGATGATGAGCACCAGGAATGGCACGACGCTGGCCAGCATCTGCCACTTGGTGTGCCGCCAGTACGGCTTGCGCTCCTTGCGCTCCATCATGATCGTCGCAGCTCCCTCGTCCCCATGGCGCGCCGTGGCCGGCGCAGCCAGTCACGTACACGCCAACAGTGCGACGCATATATGGCGGGACGGCCGCCGCCTACCCCCTAAAGGCTGGTTTTATACGGGCTTTCTTGGCTTAATGTCTGCCGCCGGGCGCCGCACAGGGGGCCCCGCGCAGTCAGAGCCGAGGGAGCCGCCAGTGAAGCAGATGTGGGAAGAATTTAGAAATTTCGCCATGAAGGGCAACGTCATCGACCTTGCCATCGGCGTCATCATCGGCGCCGCCTTCACGCCCATCGTGGCAACGCTGGTCGCCAACATCATCATGCCCATCATCGGCTACGTGACCGCCGGCGTCGACTTCTCCGCCCTCGCCGTTACCCCGGTCGAATCGGTCGAGATCAAGTACGGGCTGTTCCTCAACGCCATCATCCAGTTCCTGATCACCGCCGT
>CAZOOS010000016.1:2574-28567 GCA_964581475.1 uncultured Hyphomicrobium sp. | reverse complement strand
AGATCTGGGAGACCCACGAAAGTCCACTCTGCTCGCGTCCGCACGTCGATCAGAACTGACCCGGTATCCTTCGAGAGGTGTGCCCAGACCTCTTCCACAGGCACGTCTTCGATGTGGATGACTTCCGACGACTGCACTTACGTCCTCCACTCACAGACTGAACTGAAACAACAACCTCAGGACAGTCCGCTCACACAATCAAGATGGATAAACAGAACAACCTCTCCACTTGCCAGGCTACTGCGCCCGGAAAGGTACGTAAACACGCACAGAAGTTACGCTGAAACCAGGGACGCGGTACTGTACAAAACCTGGCGGCGACCTGCGCTGGAACGCTGGATAAACCCGAGCGCGACGACCATCAGAACCGTAGCTCTTAACTTCGCCTTAAGCAAGCGGAACAGCCGCCGACAGACACAGTTGCAGAGGTGCGCGAAGCGTCGTGCGAGCGGTGGAAATCCTGTGAACTCAATCCAGCTCTTGTGGATAGTCAGCGGAGCAAGTTCATGATTTCCAACGCTACCGGACACCTCTCGGCAACCAGAAAAACTTGTCCTCTGGTACGTCGCCAAAACGTCATTTTCCGTTTGCGCCGTCGCGCGCGACCTGCGGCGAAAATGCGGCGTGCACACCGCGCCGCGACGCTCTAGCGTCGCGGAATCCGTCACTTAGCCCTGTTCAAGACTCATGCAGTGACGGTGGACAGTGCGGTAGCGCTGTTGCGAACTTACCGCACTCGGTTCTGGAGCGCTCGGCGCGCTCCGCGACCTCAGTTGGCCATCGCCTTGACGCGGGCCGTGAGGCGCGAAACTTTGCGGCTCGCCGTCTTCTTGTGCAGGACGCCCTTCTGCGCGTTGCGCGCGAGCACCGGAGCTGCGGCCTTGAGCGCCTTCGCAGCCTCATCCTTCTTGCCGGCAGCGATCGCTTCCTCGACGGAACGCACAGCCGTGCGCGCGCTCGAGGTGCGCGACTTGTTCACTTCAGTACGGCGGACTGCCTGGCGCGCCGCCTTCTTTGCAGACTTCGTGTTGGCCATGTCGTCGATCCTTTATGTCACCCGCGATCGTCGGACCGCAGGCGCTGCCACCCGTGCAGCGATTCGCCAATGTGCTAGCCGCCCGAAACGCAAGCTTCGAGCGGCCTAAGTCGCGATCCTATAGACGCGGCAAAGTGTAGGGTCAACGGCGCTCCCCAACCCGATAAGCTGCCCCCACACTTGCCAGAACGACCGCTCCGGGCTCTGTTGGCGGCGCATTTCGGGTTCGGGAGACGGGACAACTATGACATCGGCTTGGCTTTGGATCGCTTCTTTGGCCGTCGGCACGGCGGCCGTCTGCCTCAGCGCCGCCGGTGGGCACCAGTACGTGCATATGGCCATTACCGCCCTCGTCTGCCTGGGCTTCACGCTGTTGGCCGTCTGGGAGCGGCGCCGGCTGGTAAACGAGGGGGCGAGCGCGCCGGCCCTCGCCGGGGCCACGGCCAATTCGATGGGCTTGGTCTGGGCCTGGGCGGCACTCAGCATGCTGCTCACCTACCGGTTCGTGCTGAGCTGGCACGAATGGTGGCAGTACGTGCTCGCCGCCGGCGTCGTCGCCGCGCTCTGCCTCTACTTCGCGTCGATGATGTCGAAGGATGCGGCGGCCGGACGCCAGGACGACGCCATCCTCAACATCGCGCGCTATCTCACCATCGGTCAGCTCGCCGGCATGGTCATCGCCATGGTCGGCATGATCGTCGACGACAAGATGCCGCGCGATCCGCGCGAGCCCGATTGGGCGGCGAACGCTATGTTCTTTTTCGGTGCGGCTGCCTTGGCCGCCATCAGTGCCTACGCGCTGTGGGGCCCGTCGCCGAAACGCGCCTGAACCTCCGCGCGAGCAACGGAGCTCGAATGCCGCTACGCCCGATGCTGCCGACCGTCCTGCTCGCCTTGGTCTTGAGCGTCGGCATCGGCGTGCTCGCCGCGGCGCGCGGCGCCAGCGTGCCGTTGGGCCTCGCCGTCGGGCTCTTCGCGGTGCAGGTGCTGTTGACGCTCTGGCGCATCAACGCGCCTGCCTGGCGCACCGGTACGCCGCAGACGCACGTAGCCGATTGGGCATTGAGCAACACCGAGCTCACCGCCGTCGTGTACGCCTGGGGGGCGGCAGCGCTGTTCAGCATCTACGGGCTATCGGGGCTGCACTGGCGCCACTGGTGGCAATACGGGGCCGGCATGGCGCTGCTCGCCGGCGTCGCCTTGCTGTGCGCGCGCCATCTCGCTTCCGAACGCGGACTCAAGACGCGTGCCGCGACGCTCAACATCATCATGGCGATCACGGTGGCGCAGGCGGTGAGCGTCGCCGCGGCGCTCGTCTACCTCGTTGCGTCGGGCGCGCTCGCCACCCAGAAGGGGGATTGGGCCGCGAACCACGTGTTCGTCGCCGGCGCCCTCATGATCGGTGCGATCTCGCTCGTGTCCCTGCTCGCCTACTGGCGCGCTCCGGCCGCCGCGCCGGTGAGCGCCTAGAGCTGGCACTTGCGACAGTAGAACGTCGAGCGGCCGGACTGCACGATGCGGCGCACGCGGCCGCCGCACCCCTGGCGCCGGCACGGCTCGCCTTCGCGGCCATAGACGCAGAACGCATGCTGGAAAGCGCCGAGCTCACCGTCGGCATGCCGGTAGTCGCGCAGGGAAGAGCCGCCGGCGGCAATGGCGTCCTCGAGCACGGCGCGGACGGCCGGCACCAGCGCCGCGGCGCGCGCGTTCGGCTTTCCGGTCTTCGATGCGATCGTCGCCGCGGCGCGCAGCGGCGACAGCCGCGCGCGATACAGCGCCTCGCACGCATAGATGTTGCCCAGCCCGGCGATGATGCGCTGGTCGGCGAGAAACGGCTTCAGCGCCACCTTCTTGCCGCGCGCGTGCTGCGCCAGATAGGCCGGCGTCAGCGCCTCGCCCAGGGGCTCGATGCCGAGGTGATGCAGCAGCGGATGCTCGGCGAGCTCCTTCTCCGGGATCAGTATCATGAAGCCGAAACGGCGCGGGTCGTTGTAGGTGACCGTGCCCCCGCCCCGCATGTGGAAGACGATATGATCGTGCGTGCCGCGCGCGGCAGATGCGTTGTTCCCGGCATGACCTTCCAAGCCGCCATTAACCGTACGAGGCCGCGGCGATGAGCCGGCGTGCACGGTGAAACATCCGGTCATGCCGAGGTGCATGAGCAGGACATGTCCTCCGGAAAGATGAGCCAGCAGGTATTTGCCGCGGCGCTCCAGCCGCTCGACCGCGCGCCCGCGCAAGCGGCCGGCAAAATTGTCAGGCAACGGAAACCGCAGGTCTGGCCGGTGCTGATCGACGCGCGCGAACACATGCCCGGCGAGCGCAGGCTCGAGGCCGCGGCGCACGATCTCGACTTCCGGCAACTCGGGCATATGGCGGATTTTTCGCTTGGATCGTCGCGGGAGACGCCAGCATAGCGCCGGCCCTCCGGCTTAGCTATCCTGCGCCCATGACCGAAACCCACGAGCCCGGCACCGCCACCAGCTTCGGCTTCCGCAACGTCGACGAGAACGAGCGCCAGGGCCTCGTCAATCGCGTCTTCGCCACCGTCGCCGAACGCTACGACCTGATGAACGACTTGATGTCGGGCGGCCTGCACCGGCTATGGAAGAACGATCTCATCGCCCAGCTCAACCCGCCGCGCAACGACCAGGCGTTCCGGCTGCTCGATGTCGCCGGCGGCACCGCCGACGTCACCCTGCGCTATGCGCGCGCCAGCGGCCCCAACGCGACGGCGATGCTGTGCGACATCAGCCCGGAGATGATCGCCGTCGGCAAGCGGCGCGTGCACGAGGCGGGGCTGGACGACCGCATCGCCTTCACCGAGGGCAACGCCGAGGCGCTGCCGTTCGAAGATCGCGCGTTCGACGCCTACACCATCGCCTTTGGCATTCGCAACGTGACGCACATCGATGCGGCGCTGCGCGAAGCCTTCCGCGTGCTCAAGGTGGGCGGGCGGTTCCTGTGCCTGGAATTTTCCGAGGTGCAAGTGCCGATCCTCGACCGGCTGTACGACTTCCATTCCTTTGAGGTGATCCCGCGGCTCGGCCAGGCCATCGCCGGCGAGGACGTGCCGTATCGCTATCTGGTCGAGAGCATCCGCAAGTTCCCCAACCAGGAGCGCTTCGCCGCCATGCTGCGGGAAGCGGGCTTTGAGCGCGTGAGCTACCGCAATCTCACCGGTGGCGTCGCCGCCATCCACTCCGGGTGGAAGATCTAGGGCGGGCGGGTTCGCTAGGGCGCTTTCTTATCACGCCTTCTCAACCGCGCCAGACCGCCCTCGGCCGCTAAGATACGAACTGGGGCGCTCAGGATCTGCCACATCGCCGACAGAAGTGCTTTGACCGCCCGAAGCGGGTATGTCGCTTGCCAAATATCCGAAGTGTAGACGGCGATCAGGCGCTCCAACGCCGCGCTCCGTGCGACCTCGGCAGAAGCCGCTCCGGCCGGATAGCCCCCACCGAATGAAAACCTTCTACCCTTGGCACGTGCCGCGCGAGTCGCTGCTTGCGTCAACAAGCTGTCGAGATTGTCAGCGACCAGGACATCATCACCGTTGCTCAGCGGATCGATGGTCTGCAGAACCTCTTCCCGACCGATGCCTTGCCTAATCCCCACATAGTATAGCGGGGTCTTGATGATCTCGTATCCGTAGGCCACCTGCGAGACGAACGGCGCAAACTGGCCAGCGCTCTTGCGTTCCTTGAACAACTCCTCAAAACGCGCGGCCGACTTGTCGAAGTCTCGTCTCCTGTCAACGAGCTCCCGCAACTCGCCCAGAAGCTTCACAAGGTCATACGTCGTCGGGTCAACGCTGTAGAAGAATTTCTCTGCCGTTGCGAATTCTTCTTCCGTAATTCGCTGCCTCGGCTCGGCCGGATAGGCGCGCGCCGCCTTCACCTGATCGAAGTGCTTGAACAGCACATCGTCTATCAGTCGATAGCGGGTGCCGTTGCGGTCCACCTCAAAGATGCTGCCGACCTCGGCCGGGGTCAGCCGCTCTTCCTCAATGAGTGTGGATAGGAGTTTTACGAGGCCGCCGGACCAGCAGTAGTGGTCGCCGATTCTTTCACGCGCCGCGCGCCGCTGCCAGTGTCCGTCGCTGTAGTCGTTTTCCCGGTAGTAGACCAACGGCCGGTTGACGAGAACGCAGCGCTCTTCGCTTCTCTTTCCGCCCAAGGCGTCCACGATCCACGCCACATGACTGTAGATCGGCGATCGGCGGAGATAGAAGAGACCACGATCGACATCGAGCACGCGCCGCCGGATGAATTGGTTCGACAATCCAGCCACGGTGAACTGCAAGCCGACAAGCGAGATCAGCTTGTCGATCGACGTCTGGATTTCCGGACGGTTCATACGAATGTTTTGCAGGACTTCCAGATTGCCACGATTGTTGGCGATCGCGGGATTGAAGAGGAAATAGTCGGCGTCTCGGCTGCTCAGTAGATTGTAGTTGTTTTCAAATCCGTGGATGACCGGGATGTCGTCATCGCCGAGAAACCAAACGAACTCTCCTTTGCAGAGCTGCGTCGATCGCATGACGTTCTCTTCGGCGGTCGGGTAGTGCTGCGCATGACGCACAACCCTCAACCTCGGATGGGAAAATTTCCGCAGAACGTCGGCCGTCCCGTCATTGGACGCGTTGTCCGCGACAACGATATCGAGCGAATACGCGGAGTTGCCGGCGATGTTCGCGAGCAGGTGGGAGACTAATTTCCGGATGTGCCCGGCACGGTTGAACGTAGGAATGCAGATAGTCAGAAGTGGCGATGTCGACATTTCGTGCGCCCCTCAGTCGGCGCATGGCGCCCACACAATCATGCGTCGCGGTGCCCCAGGCTCGCGCGGCATACCACATAGCTAGCGTAGCGGAAGAAGGGAACTCTACCTACTGAGGTGATCGCGAAAGGATAACGCGAGCTGCACGCCCGGCCCCCTGTAGCCACCGCCGCCCTCACACGTACTGGCCGCCCGTCAGTGTCGTGCCAGCGACGCTGCCGGGGAAATACGAAGCGCCGCCGCTGCCGGTGTTGATGGCCCCATTGAGGGCAGCGAAGTACCGCGCGCCCGTCGCCGCCCCACTCCACGTCGAGCCGGCCGATTGCAGGCCGCCGCACCCGATCACCTCGACGAATTGAGAGAAGGCCGGCGTGCCGGTCAAGGTGACGGTGCGGCCGTCGATCTCGAGGTAGGCACCCTTCGAGAACAGGTGGCGCCCGGCGCCCGCCGAGATGGAATAGTTGCCGGTGGCGACGACGGTGGCGCCGCCGACGTCGGCGGCAATGTGGCAGAAGGGGCTGCCGCCGCTGCCGAAGTCGATGGCCTCATACTCGATGCGGCCGACCCCGTTGTGATAGATGCCGGCCGCCGCCGTCGGCGTGAACTTGAAGCCCTTGATCTTGATAATGCCAGGCAGGACGCACGCCACCTTCACGCCGTCGGCCGAGGACACGACGACGTTGGCGGGCGTCGTCGTGTTGCCTTCGAGGACGATCGAGCCGCCGCCCGTCCACGGCTGCGCCAGCACCAACGCGCCGGAATACGTGCCGTCGGCGAGCTTGATGGTCACCGTCTTGCCGCCGAGGTCGAGCGTCGCGGCGATGACGTCGTAGGCTTTCTGCCGCGTGAGGAAGGCGCCGCCGGACGTGTTGGCGAGCCCGTCGTTGCTGTCGGAGCCGTCGGTGCGCACGTAGTAGGTGCGGTCGGCCGTAAGAACCTCGCGACCGCCCGCGAGCGACGTGAACGGAAACGTCACGACGCCGGTGGAGCGATCGATGACAATGGCTTCTTTCCAACTGGTGCCGTCGGGGCTGACCTTGAAATGGAAATCGTCGTCGCCGGCGAGGCCGAGCTCGGCGCGCCCGGAAAACGCATCCTGGTACAGCAGGCTGGCCGTATCGCTGGCCGAGGCTTTGTTGATCTTGAGCTAGTGGCCGTCGCCGTCGTGATTGAGCAGCGTGGCGTCGGCGGCGAGCGTCAGCCGGTTGGTGGTGTCGGCCGTCGCATTGATGCCGAGCGTCGTGAAACTGCCGCCGCCGCCGCTGCCCGTCGTCAGCGCGCTCCAGGCGGTGCCGTCCCACACCACGGCGACGTCCTCGTCCCCGATCCAGGCGATCCAGCCTTCGACGGGCGCATAGAGCATCCACGCGCCGTCCTGATAGGCGGTGACCTTGCCGGCGTGCCCGCTCCAGGCGCCCGTCGGACTGCCGCCGACGATGTAGCGCGCCCCTTCGGCCGGCGAGACCGGCGGCGCCGACAGATCGCGGTCGAGCACCGCGAGCTGCACCACGGCGTCGAGGGCGCGGATGGCCTCGTTGTGGGTGACGTGCTTCTGCGATTGGGCGGCCATGATGTACGGCAGGCCGAGGTTGGGCGTATCGTCCACGCGATCCTCGCAAACTGAATTCGTTGCGCGAGGATAGGCATGGCGCCGCACGCCGAGGATAAGTCGGCAGGATCGGGAGATCAGGCTGCGGCTTTGCCGCGTGCAGCATCGGCGGCGGAGCGGATGGCGGCGATATTGGCGGCGTAAGCCTCGCGCGTGCCGCCCTTGAAGGCCGCCGATCCCGCCACCAGCACGTTGGCGCCAGCCGCGGCCACCAGCGGCGCCGTCTCCGGTGTCACCCCGCCGTCGACCTCGATGTCGATCGGCCGGGAGCCGATCATCGCCTTGACGCGGCGGATCTTGTCGACCACCGACGGGATGAAGCTTTGCCCGCCGAAACCGGGATTGACCGTCATCAGCAGCACCAGGTCGAGGCGGTCGAGCACGTAGGCGATGGCGTCCTCCGGCGTGCTGGGGTTGAGCGCCACGCCCGCCTTCTTGCCGAGCGCCTTGATGGTCTGCAGCGTGCGGTCGAGATGCGGCCCGGCTTCCGGATGCACGGTGATGACGTCGGCGCCGGCAGCGGCGAAGGCTTCAAGATATGGGTCCGCCGGCGCGATCATCAAATGCACGTCGAACACCTTCTTGGAGTGCGGGCGCATCGCCTTGATCACCGGCGGACCGAAAGTGATGTTTGGAACGAAGTGACCATCCATCACGTCGAGATGGATCCAGTCGGCGCCGGCCGCCTCGATGGCCGCAAGCTCCTCCTTCAGCCGGCTGAAGTCAGCCGACAGCATCGAAGGGGCAATCGTCACCGATCGAGCCATGGACCCGGTTTCCTTTGCGGCTTCGCTCTCGCGCGCCGGTATTCTAACGGCATCGGCGGCGCCCGTCTTCCCGGCGCGCGGCCCTGTGCAAAAACGGTCTCACGAGGCGCGGCGCTTGCGCTCCACCAGCGTCAGGATATGCGGGGTCAGGATGAGCTGCATGGCCAGGTCGAGCTTGCCGCCGGGTATGACGATGGAGTTGGCGCGCGACATGAAACTCGTCGGCATCATCGACAGAAGGTAGGGGAAGTCGATGCCGCGCGGGTCGCGGAAGCGAATGATGACCATCGACTCGTCCGGTGTCGGGATCCAGCGGGCCACGAACGGGTTCGAGGTGTCCACCGTCGGCACGCGCTGGAAGTTGATGTCCGTCTCGGTGAACTGCGGACAGATATAGGTCACGTAGTCCGGCATGCGCGCCAAGATCGCGTCGACGGCTTCGTCGTGCGAGTAGCCGCGTGCCGACTTGTCGCGAATAAGCTTTTGTATCCATTCGAGGTTGATCACCGGCACGACCCCGATCTTGAGGTCCGCGTGCTTGGCGACGTTCACCTTCGGCGTGACGACGGCCCCGTGCAGCCCTTCGTAGAACAGCAAGTCGGTGCCGCGCGGCAGATCCTGCCATTCGGTAAACGTGCCGATCGGCGCACCGTGCAGGGCGGCGTCGTTCTCGTCGTGGATGTAGTGGCGCGTGCGGCCAAGGCCGCTCTCGCCGTAGCTGCGAAAGACCTCCTGCAGCTCGGCAAGCAAGTTTGCTTCCTCACCGAAATGGCTGAAGTTGTTGTTGCCCTTGAGGCGCGCCTCGACGGTCGCGCGCTCCATTTCGGCGCGGCCGTAGCGATGGAAAGCATCGCCCTCGATGAAGGCGGCGTTGATGTGCTCGCGGCGGAAGATGTTCTCGAACGTCTGACGCACCGAAGTCGTGCCGGCGCCCGATGAACCAGTGACCGAGATGATGGGATGTTTGGCTGACATGGCGCGGGCAGAATGCCTTATAATTATTGATTAAATCAGTACCGCAGCAGCCCGCGGCGGCTGAACAACGGCGAGCGTTCGCCGCGCATCTGCAACCCGTCGTGCAGACGTACCGCGTGCTCCACCTCCAAGCGCGATCCGGCGATCAGCGGCACCCGCTGGTGCAGCGACGTCGGCTTCACCTCCAAGAGACGCTCGCGACCGGTGGACGCCGCGCCTCCGGCCTGCTCGATCACCCAGGCGATGGGGTTGGCCTCGTAGATGAGCCGCAGCCGTCCGTCGCGGAATTCCCGGCGCTTGTCTCCGGGATAGAGATAGATGCCGCCGCGCGAGACGATGCGATAGATGTCGGCCACGGGAGAGCCCGTCCAGCGCATGTTGAAATCGCGTCCGCGCGGGCCGTCCTTGCCGCGCCGGCAGTCCTCCACGTAGGTGCGGATCGGATCGTCCCAGTGGCGCGAGTTGGAATCGTTGATCGCATACTCGCTGGCGCGTGCCGGGATCTCGACCTTCGGTTGTGTCAGCAGAAACGTCGACGTGCGGCGGTCGAGCGTGAAGATCTGCGTGCCGGCGCCGACAGTGACGACAAGCACCGTTTGCGGGCCATAGACAAAAAAGCCGCCGGCCAACTGATTGACGCCCGGTTGCAGGAAAGCCGACTGATCGTCGTTGTGCTGCAGCGCCGGCAGCACCGTGAAGATCGTGCCGATCGATGCATTGGCGTCGATGTTCGAGGAACCATCGAGCGGATCGACGGCAACGAGCAGCGGCGCCTTTTCGTCGAGGAGCAGCGGGGCATCCATTTCCTCGGAGGCGACCGCGGCGACCGGTGCCCCGCTCAGCACATCGACGATGCGATTGTTGGCGAGGAGATCGATCTCCTTTTGCTCGTCGACGTCGCCCTTCTTGCCGGTCGCCCGGCCGAGCGGTCCGGCCAGCGCTCCCTGACCGACCAGTTCCGCCATCTCGATGGCCGCGGTGGCTAGCGCCGTCACGATTGCGGCGACGGCCACGCGTGCCGGGCGCACTGCGGCCCAGCCCGTGAAGTAGGCGGCGAGCGACTGCGGCTGGTTCATCCTCTGGCGTTCCCCTCGCGGCCTGTCGCCGCTGCGAATTTCGGGCCGTTGTCGGCCGCATGCTCTGTTCTATGCCACATGGATGCGATTGAGCGAGACCACTAGAGCCTTTTTTGCTTACGCTTTGGGGAGTTAACGTCCGCGGGCAAGGTTCCAGCGCCTCGTTGGGGGCGGCGGGTGAGCCGCTCGCTTGACCGCCACCACGGCATTTGTTTCAACCTTAAGTGGCATGACGAGAGTCGCACCCGTTCCACCGCCAGGAGGTCGCGCCGCCCCGCTGTGCCCCGGGGGCGCCCATGCGTGAACGACAACGGACTGAAAGGGCGACGTATTTCGCGACAGCCGCAGTGCGTGTGGCGGGCGGCGGCCGGCCGCTGACGGCGGTCTTCGGGTGCACGGCCGGCATCAACCTGATGGCGCTGACCGGACCCGTCTATATGGCCGTCCTCTACGGTCAGGTGCTCGGCGCACGCGACGTGCGGTATCTCGTCGGCCTGACGGCGCTGATGCTGGTGTTGTATGCGCTGAGCGCCGGCCTCGACATCGTGCGGCACGGCGTCCTCCTGCGTTGCGCCCAGCGCACCGACCGGGCGCTGAGCGCGCTGCTGCTCGGCAAGCGCGGGAGCGCGCGGGCCATCGCCGATCTCGACCGCCTGCGCGCCGTCCTCGCAGGCCATGCGCCGGCCGCGCTATGCGATCTGCCGTGGGTGCCGCTTTATCTCTGCGTCTTGTTCCTAATGCATCCACTGTTCGGACTGCTCGCGGCGATGGGCGGTGTTCTTCCTGTCGCCTGCTTGATCGTTGCCGAGCGACGCAGTGCGCATCATGCGCGACAGGCGGCACAATTGAGCGTGCAGCGGTGCGCCTTGCCGGCGGCTGCAGCGGGAGCAACTCGTACTCGGTGGCTGTTGGCCAATACGCGGCTGCGCGAGGCGCAAGATGCCATCGTATGGCCGACGCTCGTCACCGCGGCGATACTCAGATCGCAACGCGCGGCGCTTCAATCGGCCATGCTCGGGCTCGGCGCGTACCTGGTCATGTCCGGCGCTTGCCACCCACCGGCGATGCTCGCCGCACCGATCATGCTGGCCCGCTTCCTGGGGCCTCTGGAGTCGGCAATCGCGCATTGGCGCAGCCTGGCGGCCGCGTGTGAAAGCGCCTTGCGGCTCCACGCGCTTCTCGCGGTCGCGGCTGAGAGACCGCGCACGCCGGCGCCGGCGAACCGCTCCGTTGAGGTCCCGCGCCTGCAAATCATCCTGCGGTCAAGCGGCGCTCAGGCGCGGCGGGCCAATTGCGCCGGGGGCAAATCGGCTTCCTCCGACCTGCGGCCGACGGCCGAGTAGCGAAACCCAGCGTCGTGCGCCCGCTCGGCGGAAAACACGTTGCGTAGATCGACGAGCACGTCGCCGCGCATCTTCGCCTTCGCCGCCTTGAGGTCGAGGGCGCGGAACTCGTTCCATTCCGTGACGGTCACCAGGATATCGGCGCCCGCCGCCGTCTCCAGCGCGCCGTCGCACCACACGACGTCGGGCAGCAGCGGGTCGGCCTGCTTGCGGCCTTGCGGATCGCATACGCGCACCGTGGCTCCCCGCTCCTGCAGCATCGGCACGATGGTCAGGCTCGGCGCATCGCGCATGTCATCGGTGTTCGGCTTGAAGGTGACGCCGAGGATGGCCACCGTCTTGCCCCGCACCGACCCGCCTGCCGCCGCCTCGATACGATGCGCCATGGCAATCTTGCGCTCGTCGTTGACCCGCTGGACTTGCTCGATGATGGAGACGGGCGACTTGTTCTCGCGCGCCGTGCGGATCAGCGCCGACACGTCCTTGGGGAAGCAAGAGCCGCCATAGCCGGGACCGGGATGCAGGAACTTGTCGCCGATGCGGCGATCCTTGCCGATGGAGGTGGCGACCTCCTGCACGTCGGCGCCGACCTGCTCGCACACGTTGGCGATCTCGTTGATGAAGCTGATCTTCAGCGCCAGGAATGCGTTGGCGGCGTACTTCGCCAGCTCGGCGGATTCGCGCCCGACGAAAATCACCGGCGCATTGCGCAACGCGAGCGGTTGGTAGAGCCGCCCCATGACCTCGCGCGCCCTCTCATCGTCGGTGCCGACAAGCACGCGATCGGGATGCATGAAGTCCTGGATGGCCGAGCCCTCACGCAGGAACTCGGGATTGGAGCAGACGGCAAACTCGCCGTCGGGGCGCGCGGCACGCAGGCGGCGCTCGATCTCGCGGCTGGTGCCGACCGGCACGGTCGACTTGGTGACGATCACCGTGAAGCCCTGCAGGTGCGGGGCGATCTCGTCGACCGCCGCGTAGACGTACGAGAGATCGGCATAGCCGTCGCCTCGGCGCATCGGGGTGCCAACGGCCAGCAGGATCACGGCGGCATCCTTCGCTGCGGGCGCGAGGTTGTCGGTAAACAGCAGACGGCCGGCCTGCATGTTGCGCTGGATGAGATCGTCGAGGCCCGGCTCGTAGATCGGCGACTTGCCCTCCTTCAACTCGGCGAGGCGGCGCGGATCCTTGTCGACGCAGGTGACGGTCCAGCCGAATTCCGAGAAGCACGCGGCGGAGACGAGGCCGACATATCCGGCGCCGATCATACAAATCTTCAAGGCGTCCTCCCCAGGGCTCTGGCGCAGCGTCGTGTTGGCATCATACTCGACACGCAAATCGCGCCGTCGGTATGCCGCTAGCCTACTGACCGTTAGGTGGCAATTGCGGCGTAAGCGCACCTTGCAGGGCGGGCTGCGCGCGGTCCACCCCGCCTAAACGTCGAATTCTTCGATCTTGGTGAAGGCCGAACGCAACGCCTCCGACCAGGCCGTCGATAGCTTCTTGAAGTATTCGTCATCCTGGAAGATGCGCTTCTCGCGACGCACATCGAGGCTGTCGCGCTCGTACAGCAGGATGTCGATCGGCATGCCGACCGAAAGGTTGGACCGCAAGGTGGAATCGAAGCTGAGCAGGATCAGCTTGGCCGCTTCCCCGAGCCGCATGGTCGGCTGCGCTACGCGGTCGAGGATCGGCTTGCCGTACTTGTGCTCGCCGATCTGAAAAAACGGCGTCTCGTCGGTCGCCTCGATGAAGTTGCCCTCCGCGTAGATCTGGAACAGGCGCGGGGGCTCCTTGCCGATCTGGCCGCCGAGAATGAAGGACCCGGAAAATCCGGTCTTCGTTGCTTCGAGCGCGGGGCCGTCGATGGCCCTGATGGCGCGCACGGCGTCACCCACGAGACGCGCGGCGCGGTACATGGAAGGCACGTTGTAGAGGTTCACCGCGTCCGGCTCCTCCTCACGCTCTACGAGCTGCTCGTTGAGGAGGCTAACGACCGACTGCGTCAGCGACAGGTTGCCGGCCGTGAGCAACACCAGTACGCGCTCACCCGGCTTGCGCCAATAGTGGATCTTGCGGAACTGGGCGATGTTGTCGACGCCGGCGTTCGTGCGCGTGTCGGCTGCGAACACCAGTCCGCGGTTGAGCCGCAATGCGACGCAGTAGGTCATCGGCAATGTCCCCAGTAGTCCACGCCCGGCGCGCCCCGTTCCGGGGTCTCACTGCTGCTGGGCGCTGCTTTGCTGCTGGACTTCCACGAAGACGTCAAGAACCTCGTCGATGCCGCCGCGGCGATTGCCGGTAATTGGGGCTGCCGAGGACGCATCGAGACCGCAGGCGAGGCGCACATAGCGGTCGGTTGGGCAAACTTGGTTAGCGGGATCGAAGCCGAGCCAGCCGAGGCTGTCGATGTAGGCCTCCGCCCACGCGTGCTGCGCCTCCGAGGCGCTTTCGCCGCCGGTGACGAAGTACCCATTCACGTAGCGTGCAGGCACCCCCAAGAGCCGTGCCGCCGCAATGAAGACGTGGGCGTGATCTTGGCAGACGCCGCGCCCGGCCTTGAGCGCCTCGGCGGCGCTCGTCGACGCATTCGTCGCCCCCACGACATACTTCACGCGCTCGCCGACTACGGCCATGAGCTCGTGCAGCCGGTCGATTCCGTCGACAGTCTTGAGGCCGGCGACCAGATCGCGAATGTTCTCCTCCGGCGCCGTCTTCACGGTCTCGCGTTTGAAGACGCGCGGCGGCGCCACCTCGGGGAGCCCGCGCACGAAGCCGGCCTTGTCCTGCGTCTCGATGGTGCCGCGCGCGATGATGGCGATTTCGGCATGCGGTCGCGAGAAGGAGACGAGATGCGTTACGTTGCCGAATGCATCGCGAAAGCGGACCGCGCTCTCGATGCCCGGCATTTCGACGCGCCAGCTTAAGACGCGTTGCCCATCGAACGCCGGCGGTGTCATGCGCAACGTGTGAATGCTGTAGAGCGCCGGCGAGGCGTAAGCATATCGCGTCACATGACCGATCGAGACGAGCATTAGTGCCCCGATTTCGAAGTTCGCCTGTGTTCGCAGGCATTGTGGTGAGCGAACTTCGAAATCATGAGGGGCACTAGGATTTTAGGTTTGCCAGTGTGATTCAGATCGAGAAATTCGCTCGATAACCAGCCGCTGGTGTATGCGAATTTCTCCATCATCACGCTGGCTCCTGAACCTCACTCAGCCATTGAAGTGGTAGGTCTCCGCAACCTCCGAACCCAGCCGGTTATTGCGCACGATGAAATCCTCGATGAACTCGTGCAGCCCCGACTGGAATATCTTGTCGATGTCGCCTTGGGCGAGCAGGCGGCGCGTGGCGGCGGCGGTCTCGTGGCACGTCGCCTTTTCACCGTACAGCTCGGCAAGATCGCCGAGCGCCAGATTGATCTCGTCGTAGCAGGAGCGCAGCGAGCGCGGCATCGCCTGATTGAGGATGAGGTACTCGGCGATGCGCCACGGGCGGTAGTTCTGCTTGTAGACCCAGCGGTAGCTGCGATGCGCCGACACCGAGCGCAGGATGGCGCCCCACTGCACGTTGTCGACGCCGCCGCCGACCATCTCGATCTGCGGCAGCAGCACGTAGTACTTCACATCAAGGATGCGCGCCGTATTGTCGGCCCGCTCGAGGAACGTGCCGAGCTGGCTGAAGAAGAAGGTATCGTTGCGCAGGATCGTGTTGAGCAGCGCGCCGCGGTAGAGCGCCGACCGTGAGCGCACCCAGTCGAGGATGCGCGGCAGCTCGCCGGCGGTGACGCTCGATGGGTTGATGTTGGAGAACTCGATCCACGCCGAATTGAGGCTCTCCCACATATCGCGCGTCAGCGAGGTTCGCTGCGCGCGCCCGTTGCGCCGCGCCGCAGCCAGGCACGACTTGACGCTCGAAGGGTTGGAGAAATCGAACAGCACGTAGTTGATCACGTCGCGCGTGTTCAACGTCTCGTGCTTGGCAAAGTAGCCTTGCGCGCAGCCGGCGCTGGCCAGCGTCGAGCGCCACTCCTCGTGCGTTGCCTCGCCATCGCGCGGCAGCAGCACGATGCGATAGCCGACCTCGGTGAGGCGCGCCATGTTCTCGGCACGCTCGACATAGCGCGCCAGCCAATAAAGATCGTTGGCCGTCCGTCCTAACATGCTGTGTGCTGCGCTCGCCCGTTGCTTGTTCTCAGATTGCAGCCTCAGTCCTGAAGAACCCATGTGTCCTTCGTTCCTCCGCCCTGGCTCGAATTGACGACGAGCGAGCCTTCCCGCAGCGCCACGCGCGTCAGGCCGCCGGAGGTGAGCCGCACCTCATCGCCGAACAAGACGAAGGGGCGCAGATCGAGGTGCCGCGGCGCAACCCCGGCCTCGACCAGCGTCGGACAGGTCGACAGCGCCAGCGTCGGCTGCGCGATATAGTTGGTGGGATTGGCTTCGAGCTTGCCACGGAAAGCCTCGATCTCCGCCTTCGAGGCAGTGGGTCCGACAAGCATGCCATAGCCGCCCGAACCATGCACTTCCTTGACGACCAGCTCCGCCAGGTGCTCGAGAACGTATTTGAGCTCGGCCGGCTTGCGACAGTTGTAAGTCGGCACGTTCTGCAGGATCGGCGCGCGGCCGGTGTAGAACTTGATGATCTCGGGAATGTAGCTGTAGATCGCCTTGTCGTCGGCGATGCCGCCGCCCGGCGCGTTGACGATGGTGACGCGGCCGGAGCGATAGAGATCGAACAGCCCGGGCACGCCCAGAACCGAGTCGGGGCGGAAAACGAGCGGATCGAGGAAGTCGTCGTCGATGCGCCGGTAGATGACATCGATCTGGCGCGGGCCCTGCGTCGTCTTCATCTGCAGGGCGCCGTCCAGCACCGTGAGGTCGTGGCCCTCGACCAGCTCGACGCCCATCTGGTCGGCGAGAAACGAATGCTCGAAGTAGGCGCTGTTGTATTGGCCGGGCGTCAGCAGCGCGATGGTCGGCTCGCGGTCGAGCCCTCTCGGCGCGACGCTTTCCAGCGTCTTCAGCAAATGCTCCGGATAGTTCTCGACCGGCGCCACCCTGTTCTTGGCAAACAGGTCGGGGAACATGTGCATCATCGTTTCGCGGTTCTCGAGCATGTACGAGACGCCCGAGGGCGTGCGCGTGTTGTCCTCGAGCACGAAAAAGTCGTTCTCGCTGGTGCGCACGATGTCGATGCCGATGATGTGGCTGTAGATGCCGAGCGGCGGCTCGACGCCCATCATCTCCGGCACGAAGGCCGAGTTGCCGACAACGAGCTCCTCGGGAATCTTGCCGGCCTTGATGATCTCCTGGCGATGGTAGATGTCGTACATTAGGGCGTTGAGCGCGCGCACGCGCTGCTCGATACCGGCCGTGAGACGGCGCCATTCGGCCGCTGAGATGATGCGCGGGATGATGTCGAACGGGATGAGGCGCTCGGCGGCCTCGTCACTGCCATAGACGGCGAAGGTGATGCCGGTTCGCCGGAACATCGTCTCCGCCTCGACGACCTTCTGTTTCAGATCGTCGAGCTTCTGAGTGCCAAGCCATTCGGAGACGGCCTGGTAGGGCGCGCGCACACCGTCGCCGGTGCCGTTCATTTCATCAAAAGCCTTGCGCAGCACTGCCTCGGCCTTGATCGACGTCTGTTCCTGCCGCAAATCCCGCCTCGAATGGCCAAGCTGCCACGCATCATGCCCTCAAACTGAGAGAAGTGGCAGCAAATCGTACGCCAAACGCTGCCTTAGTTGCGAGCATTTGCCTTGAGAAACGGCAACGAGACTTCAGCGATTTGCCAAAGCCCCGTCAGAACAGACCTTCGATCTGGCCCTCAGCGTTGAGACGGATCGCCTCGGACGCCGGCACGCGCGGCAGGCCCGGCATGGTCATGATCTCGCCGGTGATGACGACGACGAACTCGGCGCCGGCCGACAGGCGTAATTCGCGCACGGGCACGACATGCCCCGTCGGTGCGCCGCGCTTGGTGGGGTCGGTCGAGAACGAGTACTGCGTCTTCGCCATGCAAACGGGCAACTTGCCGAAACCGCCGGCCTCGAGATCTTTGAACGCTGTTTCGACCGATGCGTCGCAAGCGATGTCGGAGGCGCCGTAGATCTCCGTTGCGATCGTCTTCACCTTGTCGCGCAACGTCATGTTATCGGGATAGAGCGGCTTGAAGTTGGAACGCGTCGTCTCGGTCAACTCGACGACGTGACGGGCGAGCTGCTCGGTGCCGGCGCCGCCGTCCGACCAGTGCGTGCACACGAAGGCGCGCGCGCCGAGGCTTTCGGCGGCCTTCATCACTTCCTGCATCTCGGCGTCCGTGTCGGTCACGAACTTGTTGATGGCAACCGCCACCGGCACGCCGAACTTAGCCATGTTCTGGAGGTGCCGCTTGAGGTTGTCGCAACCCTTGTTCACGGCGAGAACGTTCTCGTTCTTGAGGTTCTCCTTGGTGACGCCGCCGTGCATCTTCAGCGCCCGCACGGTTGCGACGACGACCGCCACATCCGGCGCCAGGCCCGCCTTGCGGCACTTGATGTCGAAGAACTTCTCGGCGCCGAGATCGGCGCCGAAGCCGGCCTCCGTGACGACGTAGTCGGCAATCTTGAGCGCCGACTTGGTGGCCAGCACCGAGTTGCAGCCGTGCGCGATGTTGGCGAAAGGCCCGCCGTGGATGAAGACGGGATTGTTCTCCAGCGTCTGCACGAGGTTCGGCATCAGCGCGTCCTTGAGCAGCACGGTCATGGCGCCGTCGGCCTTCAGCTCGCGCGCGCGGATCGGCGTCTTGTCGCGCGTGTAGCCGACGATGATGTTGCCGAGGCGGCGCTCCAGGTCCTTGAGGTCGAGGGCGAGGCAGAGAATCGCCATGACCTCCGACGCCACGGTGATGTCGAAGCCGTCCTGGCGCGGGAAGCCGTTGGCGACGCCGCCCAGCGAGTTGACGATCGAGCGCAGCGCGCGATCGTTCATGTCGAGCACGCGCTTCCAAGCGACGCGGCGCGTGTCGAAGCCGAGGCCGTTGCCCCAATAGATGTGGTTGTCGATCATCGCCGACAGCAAATTGTGCGCCGACGTGATGGCGTGGAAGTCGCCGGTGAAGTGCAGGTTGATGTCCTCCATCGGCACCACCTGCGCGTAGCCGCCGCCGGCGGCACCGCCCTTGACGCCGAAGCACGGCCCGAGCGAGGGCTCGCGCAGGCACATCATCGCCTTCTTGCCGATGCGGTTGAGACCGTCGCCCAGGCCGACGGTCGTCGTCGTCTTGCCCTCGCCGGCCGGGGTCGGCGAGATGGCGGTGACGAGAATGAGCTTGCCGTCCTTGGCATTCTTCAAGCTGTCGATGTGCTGGAAGGTGATCTTGGCTTTTGTGGTGCCGTAGGGAACCAGGGCTTCGGCAGGGATGGCGACCTTAGCGGCCACCTCGGCGATGGGTTTCATCGTCGCGGCGCGGGCGATCTCAATGTCCGACTTGATCGTCACGGGTCTCATTCCTCCCAAAAGTGCTCTTTTTGGCCGCCCCGATGGACCCACCACCGCAGCCGGCAAAATTTTCCCGCGCCGATATTGGCGGTTCGAACGGCAAGCGCAAGTGTCGGCTGCACAGCGCACCCCAATGCCGCAGTGCAGCTAGGTGAGACCGGTTAACGGCGAAGGATCTCGGCTGTCGGCCGGCGAGTTTGCCGAGCATCGGCCGGTCGCATGCTGCGTCGTTCCCTGTATGGGATGCTATAGAGGCCGCGCTAGGAGCACGCATGGGACACGGTCACGACCACGGCCCCGGACACACGCACGGGGCTAGCCACGGCGCCATCGAGTTGAACGAGCGCCGCTTGCTGCTGGCCGGCGTGCTGACGACGGTCACCCTGATCGCCGAGGCCGCCGGCGGCATCATTTCCGGATCGCTGGCCCTGCTGGCCGACGCCGGACACATGTTGACGGACGCCGCCGCCCTTGCACTCGCCTATCTGGCCGTGCGTGTCGCCAGGCGCCCCGCGGACTGGAAGCGAACCTACGGCTTCCAGCGCTTCGAGGTGCTGGCGGCCTTCGCCAACGGTCTCGCCCTCTTCTTTATCTCGGCGATGATTGCCTTCGAGGCCATCGAACGGATGTTCAATCCAGTCGAGGTGCTCGGCGGTCCCATGCTGGCCATCGCCGCCATCGGCCTCGGTGTCAACGTGCTGACGCTGCTCATTCTGCGGCACGGCAGCGGCGCCAATCTCAACGTGCGCGCCGCGCTGCTGCACGTGATGAGCGATCTGCTCGGCTCCGTGGCGGCGATCGTGGCGGCGCTCGTCATCCTGCAGACCGGCTGGACGCCGATCGATCCGATCCTCTCCATTGTCATCACGCTGCTGATCCTGCGCAGCGCTTGGCTGATCACCAAGGACGCCGGCCACATCCTGCTCGAGGGCGCGCCGAGCGGCATCGATGTGCGCGAGGTGCAGCGCGATCTCGAGGCGACGGTCCCCGACGTGCAGTCGGTGCATCACGTGCATGCCTGGTCGCTCAGCGAGAACCGCCCAGTCATGACCCTGCATGCGCTCACCTGCGATAGTGTACCGCCGGAGCGAGTTGCCGCTGCCATCAAAGCGCGCCTGAAGGAGGCCTTCGGTGTCGTGCACGCTACTGTCGAGGTCGAGCACCGCGACTGCGCCGACGGCGCGCCGGCCAGGGGCTGCGGCAAGGTGTAGACGCAAGTTGCGCCGGCCGCATCTCTCTTGACCAAATCCTTCCAATTCGTTGCTAACAACGGGTGATGACGGACCTTCTATCTCCAGCCAAGCCGGGCGATGCGCGTCCCCGGGTGATGATCGCAGACAAGAGCCCGGTTGTGCGCTCGGGGCTGCGCGATTTCATTGCCCGCGACGGACGCTTCGAGGTGTTGGACCCCGTTGCCAGCGGTACGGCGTTCATCACCGCCGTCGAGGCGCACCCCACCGACATCGGCATCATCGGCTGGTCGCTGCCGGATATGAACGGTGGCGAAATTCTCGCGACGCTGAAACGCCGGCACATCCCGACCCGCATCGTCGTGTATACCGGCGAACCCGGCAAAGACGTGCTGCGTCAGGCGGTTCGGCTTGGCGCGTGGGGATTCATCTCCAAAAGCGACGAGCCCTCGGTGCTCGTCGACAGCATCGCCGCCGTGGCGCGCGGACGCATGTCGCTACCCTATGTCGATCTGCAGGCGCTGACGACGGATCCGTTCTCAGAGCTGACATCGCGCGAGCGCGAGCTGCTCACCGCGCTCGCCAACGGCTGGACGAATTTGCAGATCGCATCGCGCATCGGCATCTCGCGCAACACCGTCAAATACCACCTCAAGAACCTCTACGATAAGCTCGGCGTCTCCAATCGCGCCATGGCCGTCGCGCTGTACATGCAGACGACGATGGATCAGCGCTGAGACGTTTCCTCGAATGACGCGCTGCACAATGCGAGCGCGCCCTTTTGCACATTGCGCCATCGATCAGAGACGCTAATGTTTCCGCGGGTTAGCTGCGCGGCGATGTGCGTGCGAGCGATGACGACGAGTGCCGCTCCTCGTGTCCGGGAGGGTGGGTAGGAAACACTACCCGCTAGCACAGCCGAGCAACTACCCGAGTGCGTCCAACGGCTGCCCGATAGGGTGTTGCGAAGGCATCAACGTAAATAGATGCTTCCCGCCCAGCCGCAAGCAACAGACAACGGACCCGTCGCCGGGCGCGATGGCGGGACCTGCGCAAAATGCGTGAAGCACACGCAAGCTACAGAAACGCACGATTAGACGGCAATCGGAGGAAATACGTTATGCTCGTGACGACGCATCTGTTTATTCCCGGCCCTACCAACGTCCCCGAAGCTGTCCGCTCGGCGATGGACATCCGCATGGAAGACATGCGCTCGCCGGAATTCCCCAAGTTCACGCTGCCGCTGTTCGAGGACGTCAAGAAGGCGTTCAAGCTGTCGAACGGCCGCGTATTCCTATTTCCCTCGTCCGGCTCGGGCGCCTGGGAGTCGGCGATCTCCAACACGCTGAACCGTGGCGACAAGGTTCTCATGAGCCGCTTCGGCCAGTTCTCGCTGCTGTGGGTCGACATGGCCCAGCGCCTCGGCCTCAACGTGCAGGTGCTCGACGAGGAGTGGGGCACGGGCGTGCCGGTCGAGAAGTATGCCGAGATTCTCGCTGCCGATAAGAACCACGAGATCAAGGCCGTGTTCGCCACTCACAACGAGACGGCCACCGGCGTCACCTCCGACATCGCCGGCGTGCGCAAGGCGCTCAACGACGCCAAGCACCCCGCGCTGTTGTTCGTCGACGGCGTCAGCTCGGTCGGCTGCATCGACTTTCGCATGGAAGAGTGGGGCGTCGACTGCTGCGTGTCGGGCTCGCAGAAGGGCTTCATGCTGCCGACCGGCCTCGGCATCCTCGCCGTCAGCAACAAGGCGCTTGAGGCCAACAAGTCCGCGAAGATGGAGCGTTGCTACTTCTCGTTCGAGGACATGATCAAGAACAACGACCTCGGCTACTTCCCTTACACGCCGGCCACGCAATTGCTGCGCGGCCTGCGCGCCTCGCTCGACCTGTTGCTGGCCGAGGGCCTCGACAACGTCTTCGCTCGCCACACGCGCCTCGCCGAAGGCGTGCGCAAGGCCGTCGCCGCCTGGGGTCTGAAGCTGTGCGCGAAGGAGCCGAAGTGGCACTCCGACACGGTCAGCGCCATCCTCGTGCCGGAAGGCGTCGACAGTGCCCAAGTCGTGAAGACCGCGTACTACCGCTACAACCTGTCGCTCGGCGTCGGCCTCAACAAGGTCGCCGGCAAGGTGTTCCGCATTGGCCACCTCGGCGCACTCGATGAGATCATGGTCGGCGGCGCGCTGTTCGGCGTCGAGATGGCGCTGCGCGATTGCGGCGTCAACGTTGTTCCCGGCTCGGGCAGCGGCGCGGCTGTCGAGCACTTCCGTGCGACGACCAAGGCTTCCGCCACGTCCCGTCCGGAGCCGAAGCTGAAGCTTGCAAGCTAATCGATTTTGAAGCGGCGCCGTTTTGGCGCCGCTTCGCCATCTCGACGACGGCGACCGGCAATTGGCCGCCACAGCCTTCAATCAAGAGACCACCCAGAGGAACGCCCCAGATGAGCTACACGCTATATCCCCTCCGCAAGTCCCGCCTGCAGCGCAGCGAGCTCGCCGTGCCGGGTTCCAACCCGACCATGATCGAGAAGGCGCTCGCCAGCGCCGCCGACTACGTGTTCCTCGACTGCGAGGACGCCGTGGCGCCGCCCGACAAGGAGCAGGCGCGCAAGAACATCATCCAGGCGCTCAATGACCTCGACTGGCGCGGCGCCGGCAAGACCGTATCGGTGCGCATCAACGGCCTCGACACACACTACTGCTGCCGCGACGTCGTCGACATCGTCGAGCAGGCCGGCGCCAAGCTCGACACCATCCTCATTCCTAAGGTCGGCACCTACGCCGACGTCTATGCCATCGAAAGCTTCGTCAGCCAGATCGAAGTCGCGAAGGGCCTGCCGAACAAGATCGGCATGGAAGCCCTCATCGAGACGCCGCTCGGCATGGCGAATGTGGAATCCATCGCGTCGGCCAACAGCCGCCTTGAGGCCATGCACTTCGGTGTCGCCGACTACGCCGCCTTCAACAAGGCGCGCACCGTCGTCATCGGCGGCCTCAATCCCGACTACCCGGGCGACCAGTGGCACTTCGCGCTGTCGCGCATGACCGTCGCCTGCCGCGCCTTCGGCCTGCGTCCGATCGACGGCCCGTTCGGCGACTTCTCCGATCCGGCCGGCTACACCGCCGGTGCCAAGCGCGCTGCCGCTCTCGGCATCGAGGGCAAGTGGGCGATCCATCCTTCGCAGATCGAGCTTGCCAACGACGTGTTCTCGCCGACCGCCAAGGAAGTCGAGCGCGCCGAGCGCATTCTCGCCGCCCTCAAGGAGGCCGAGGCGCAGGGCAAGGGTGCTGCGTCGCTCGACGGCAAGATGATCGACGCCGCTTCCGAGAAGATGGCGAACAACCTTCTCGCCACCGCCGCCGCCATCAAGAAGGGTGAAGCCGCCCGCTCCAAGGCCGCTTAATCAAACGAACGACTAGGGAAACAAGAAAAATGGACATTCACGAGTATCAGGCGAAAGAGCTTCTTTCGAAGTTCGGCGTGCCTATCCCCCGCGGCGGCCTCGCCTACAGCCCCGAGCAGGCCACCTATCGCGCCACCGAGATCGGCGGCAGCAAGTGGGTCGTCAAGGCGCAGATCCACTCCGGTGCCCGCGGCAAGGCCGGCGGCATCAAGGTTTGCACCAACGACACCGAGATCGAGCGCGCCGCAGAAGCGATGCTCGGCAAGAAGCTGGCGACGCACCAGACCGGCCCCGCCGGCAAGCTCGTCTCGCGCCTCTACATCGAAGAAGCGAGCGACATCGCCAAGGAAATCTACCTGGCGTTCGTCATGGACCGCGCCACCGAGCGCATCATGGTCGTTGCCTCGGCCGCCGGCGGCATGGAGATCGAGGAGATCTCGGCCAAGCAGCCCGACACGATCATCCGCGTCTCGGTCGACCCGGCCGTCGGCATGCAGCAGTTCCAGGCTCGCGAAGTGGCCTACGGCCTCGGCGTCGACCCGGAGATCATCAACAAGCTGGTTCCGACCATCCTTGCCTGCTACCGCGCGTTCCGCGATCTCGACGCCACCATGGTCGAGATCAACCCGCTGGTGATCACCAAGGACAAGAACCTGTTCGCGCTCGACGCCAAGATGTCGTTCGACGACAACGCCCTGTTCCGCCGCCCGCACATCGCCGAGCTGCGTGACAAGAGCCAGGAAGATCCGCGCGAGACCTACGCTTCCGATCGCGGCCTCGCCTACGTCGGCCTCGACGGCGACATCGGCTGCATGGTCAACGGCGCCGGCCTCGCCATGGCCACGCTCGACATGATCAAGCTGGCCGGCGGCGAGCCTGCCAACTTCCTCGACATCGGCGGTGGCGCCTCGCCCGAGCGCGTCGCCAAGTCGTTCAAGGCCGTGTTGAAGGACAAGAAGGTCAAGGCGCTGCTGCTGAACGTGTTCGCCGGCATCAACCGCTGCGACTGGGTCGCCAAGGGCGTCGTCGACGCCATCACCGACCTCAACATCAAGATGCCCGTCGTCGTCCGGCTCGCCGGCACCAACGTCGAAGAGGGGCGCCGTATTCTCGATGAGAGCGGCCTTACCGTCATCACCGCGGAAACGCTGGCAGAAGCGGCCCAAAAGGCCGTCGCAGCCGCAAAAAGCCCCGCTCACTAGGGAGATCGCTCACATGGCAATTTTCATCAACGAGAACACTCCGGTCCTCATCCAGGGCTTCACCGGGCGCATCGGCACCTTCCACGCCCAGGAAATGATCGACTACGGCACCAACGTCGTCGGCGGCGTCACTCCGGGCAAGGGCGGCACCAGCCACCTCGGCCGTCCGGTGTTCAACACCGTCAAGGGCGCTGTGCAGGAGACCGCAGCGGAAGCCAGCATCGTGTTCGTTCCGCCTCCGTTCGCTGCCGACGCGATCATGGAAGCCGCCGACGCCGGCATCAAATACTGCGTGTGCATCACCGACGGTATCCCCGCGCAGGATATGATCCGCGTCAAGCGCTACATGCGTCGCTACAAGAAAGAGAACCGCATGGTTCTCACCGGTCCGAACTGCGCGGGCACTATCTCGCCCGGCAAGGCCATGCTCGGCATCATGCCCGGGCACATCTACCTTCCGGGCCGCGTCGGCATCATCGGCCGCTCGGGCACGCTCGGCTACGAGGCTGCCTCGCAACTCAAGGCGCTCGGCATTGGCGTGTCGACCTCCGTCGGCATCGGCGGCGATCCGATCAACGGCTCGTCGTTCCGCGACATCCTCGAGCACTTCGAGAACGATCCGGAGACCGACGCCGTGCTGATGATCGGCGAAATCGGCGGCCCGCAGGAGGCCGAAGGCGGCCAGTACGCCCGCGACCACATGAAGAAGCCGGTCGTTGCGTATATCGCCGGTCTCTCCGCCCCGAAGGGCCGCAAGATGGGCCACGCCGGTGCGATCATCTCCGCGTTCGGCGAGTCCGCGCCGGAGAAGGTCGAGATCCTCAAGGGCTGCGGCGTGACGATCGCACCGACGCCCTCCGAGATGGGCGCGACCGTTGCCAGCGTTATCGGCGCCTTGAAGAAGAAAGTCGCGTAAGAGCTTTGGGGGCCCGCCTCATCGGAGGCGGGCCCGCCCCCCCAGCGCCCCCGAGCTCCCACGGAATGACGAACTGCTGCGGGCCGGCGGCAGACGCGAAGCGTGGAGACCAAGATGCAGAAAGATGCAGCGCCCGCCGCCGCCGGTAAACTCGACGAGTTCCGGCTGCGCGATGAACTCCGCGCCCTGCGCACGCAGATCCCCG
>CAZOOS010000016.1:0-2474 GCA_964581475.1 uncultured Hyphomicrobium sp. | reverse complement strand
CTCGACGAGTTCCGGCTGCGCGATGAACTCCGCGCCCTGCGCACGCAGATCCCCGATTCCCCGGCGCTCAATCCGATCGTCAGCCTCGCTTTCGACCTGTCGCGGCGGCTCGAGGCGGGCGATATTTCCTTCGAAGAACTGAAGGCCCTGGCCGGGCGCCTCATGGACCGTGCCTGCGTGCAGCGCGCGCGCCACCTGCGCGAGCGCGTCGGCTTCGTCGATCGCGCCACGACCTACAAGGAGTTTGCCGAATTCGTAGAAGGCGCCGCCGCCGCCGCCGACTTCGAAACCTTCAAGGCGCGGTGGGAGCGGGCCCGCACTGGCATCGTGCTGACCGCGCATCCGACCTTCGGGCTGTCCGACGCACTGTCGAAGCGCATCGTCGAGATTGCCGTTGCCGACGATGTCGATCTCAACACGCGCATCGGCGTGCCGCACCGGCCCGACGACAACATCGACCTCGCCTACGAGCACGGGCGCGCGCAGAACGCCATCCAGAACCTGCGCAACGCCTACGTCGAGCTACTAGACAGCTTCTTCAGCGCCGCCGCCAATCGCTTCGGCGACAAGGCTTACAAGCTGCGCCCCAAGCTGGCGACGTTCGCCTGCTGGGTCGGCTACGACCTCGACGGGCGCACCGACATCGATTGGCGCAAGTCGTTCATCCTGCGCCTGCAGGAGAAGCGCGCCTCGCTCGCCGATATTCGTGAGCGTTTCCTCGGCCTCAGGAGTGATCTTCCTGCCGACGGCGAGGCGCAGCGGATTTCGCGCCAGGTCACCGGCAAGCTCGACCTGACCATCGCCGCCGTCGACGAGCAGATCGAAGCGCTCGACAAAGTGATGACGGCCAACGCGGCGCTTGCCGACGCCGCCAACATCATCACGCGATCGGACGGATACAACATCACGACCGTCGAGCCGATCGTCGGCCTGTTGCGCGCGCTGATCGAGGTGCTGCCGGCGGGCAAGGGCAAACGCGGCGTCGCCGTGCTGGCCGGCCTGATGGAGGCGACGGGCCTCGGCACCGCGCATATTCACGTGCGCATCAACGCCGTGCAGCTCAACAACGCCTTCCGCGCCTTCGTGCACGAGCCGTGGACGCGCGACCTGTCGGAAAGCCAGGCGCTCGCCCGCATCGTCAGCATGATCGAGGCGGCGCGCCACGAGACGGTGAACTTCGAGTCGCTCGACCTCGAAACGGCAACGGCGATCCGCCAGTTCGCGCTCATCGCCCAGATCCAGAAGCACGTCGATCGCGAGACGCCGGTCCGCTTCCTCATCGCCGAGACCGAATCACCGGCGACGGTGCTGATCGCCGTCTTCTTCGCCACGCTGTTCGGCGTCGACCACATCACCGATGTGTCGCCGCTGTTCGAAACGCCGCTCGGCCTCGAGACCGGCGCGCGCGTCATCGAGCGCCTGCTCGAGGAAAAGGCGTACGTCAACTACGTGAAGCGCCGGAAGCGCCTGGCGTTGCAGACCGGCTTCTCCGACGCCGGCCGCTTCGTCGGCCAGATCGCCGCGACGCTCGCCATCGAGCGTCTACACCACGGCCTCGCCGAGGCGATCCACAAGGCCGACCTGAAAGGCGTCGAGACGCTCATCTTCTCTACGCACGGAGAATCCATGGGTCGCGGCGCCCACCCGGGCGAGATGCGCACCCGCTTGCACTACGTCTTCTCCGACGAGTCGCGCCGGCGCTTTGCCCGCCACGCAATATCGATCAAGCACGAGACGAGCTTCCAAGGCGGCGACGGCTACCTGTTCTTCGCCAACCGGCGACTGACGACACGCGCGCTCGCGACGGTCATCATGGACGGAGAGGTGCCGCCGGAGGGTGAGGATCCGTTCTACGAGGATACCGACCTGCGCCTCGACTTCATCGGCCGCCTGCGCGCCTACCAGGAGCACCTGTTCGCGCATCCCGGCTATCGCGCGGTGCTCGGCGCCTTCGGCCCCAATATCCTGTTCAAGACCGGATCGCGGCCGGTGAAGCGGCAAACCGATACCGCCGGTGCACCCGACCGCAGCGCGGTCTCGCGCATGCGCGCTATTCCCAACAACGCCATCCTGCAGCAGTTTGGCTACGTGGCCAACGTCGTCGCTGGCCTCGGCGCCGCCGTCGGCTCGGAGCGCGAGCGGTTCATCGAGCTCGCCCGCACCTCGCAGCGGCTGCGGCCGATGCTGGAAATGATCGCCCGCGGCAAGCAGCTTTCCAGCCTCAACGCCATGGGCGCCAACGCCATCGTCTTCGACCCCGGCTTTTGGGCTTGGCGCGCCTCGTGGGGCCGCGAAGCCAACCTCGATCCCGCCTTCCGCTCGCTCGCCAATCTGCTGCTGTCGGATGATCGCAATGGCGAGATCAACAGCCTCGTGCACCATCTGCGTCTCGACGCGGTGGAACTGCACGCCATGCTGGAGGAGATCGGCATCGAGGGCGGCAAGATCCCCGACGACACGCGCCTCGAGCTCGA
>CAZOOS010000015.1:0-29139 GCA_964581475.1 uncultured Hyphomicrobium sp. | reverse complement strand
TCTTCGTCGCGGGCAAGCTCGTCAAAAAGGAGCTCACGATGGAGGACATCCGCGCCATGGTCGATCCGTTGATCGCGGGCCGCGCCACGGCGTCGGCGGGAGCGCCGAACTGACGTAGACGGAAGCGGCTCCGCAGAGCGCGCTCTTTTCGCTGCGTGCAGGGACAGAAATGAAGATCTCTCGCCTCAGGTTGTTGGGCTTCAAGTCGTTCGTCGAACCGACCGAGCTCGTCATCGAGCCCGGTCTAACCGGCGTCGTCGGCCCCAACGGCTGCGGCAAATCCAATCTCCTGGAAGCGCTCCGCTGGGTGATGGGCGAGACCTCGCACAAGAGCATGCGCGCCGCCGCCATGGATGACGTGATCTTCTCGGGCACCAATTCGCGCCCGGCGCGCAACACCGCGGAAGTGACCATCTTCCTCGACAACAGCGAGCGCAGGGCCCCGGCCGAGTTCAACGACACCGACCAGATCGAGATCACCCGCCGCATCGAACGCGAGGCGGGCAGCGCCTACCGCATCAACGGCCGCGAGGCGCGGGCGCGCGACATCAAGATCCTGTTCGAGGACGCGGCCACGGGCGCACGCTCGCCGGCGCTGGTGCGGCAGGGGCAGATCGGCGAGATCGTCAACGCCAAGCCCGAGCAGCGCCGCCGCATCCTCGAGGATGCGGCCGGCATCGCCGGCCTGCATAGCCGCCGCCACGAGGCCGAGCTGCGGTTGAAGGCGACGGAAGCGAACCTGGCGCGGCTCAGCGACGTGCTCGGCCAGCTCAACAGCCAGGTCGAAAGCCTCAAGCGGCAGGCGCGCGCGGCGCGGCGCTACAAGGAAATCTCCGACGACATCCGCCGCCAGGACGCGCTGTTGATGCACCTCGCCTGGACCGACGCGCAGGCGCACGTCGACGGCGAGGAAGGCAACCTGCGCGATGCACTGTCGAAGCTCGCTATGGCGACGGAGGCGGATTCGCAGGCGCTCGCCGAGGAGGCCCGCCTTGCCGAGCGCATGGACCCGTTGCGTGCGGAAGAAGGCAAGCGTGCCGCCATCCTCGGCCGGCTGCGCATCGAGCAGGAGAATTTCGAGCGCGAGGCGGCGCGTGCCGCCGGGCGCGAGCGCGAGTTGCGCGCGCGTGCCGAGCAGCTCGGCAGCGATACGTCGCGCGAGGAGGCGCTGATCGCCGAAGCGCGGCAGATCCTCAGCGATCTGGCATCCGAAATCGAAGCGCTGGCCGCTGCCGAGGCGACGGCCGGCGACGGCGAGCGCGAGGCGCGCGCCCGCCTCGACAGCGCGCAAGAGACATTGCGCGAGGCCGAGGCCAAGCTCGCCGAGTTGACAACGAAGGTGGCGGAGCACCGCGCGCGCAAGCACAACCTCGAATTGAGCTTGGGCGAGCGGCAGAACAGCGTCGCTAAGCTCACCCGCCAGCTCGCCGAGCTCAATGCGCAGGCGCGCGAGATCGCCGGCCGCGCGCCCGATGCCGAAAAGCTGTCGCAAATCACCGAGGCGGGCCAGCAGCTCGCCGACCAGATCGCCAAGTTCGAGGTGCAGGCGCTGGCCGCCGAGGAGAACGCACGCTCGGTCGTCGCCATGGCCGATGCGGCGCGCGAGGAAAGCGGCAAGGCGCGGCTTCGCCTGGCTTCGCTGCGCACCGAGCGCGAGACGCTGATCAAGCTGTTGATCGGCGCACGGCACACTGACTTCCCCCCCATCGTCGACCGCCTGCGCGTGAAGCAGGGGTACGAAGCGGCGCTCGGCGCCGCGCTCGGCGACGATCTCGAAGCGCCGGCCGCGGAGGAGGCCGCCGTGCACTGGCGGCACGTCGAGGTGCCGCGCCAGGATCCGGCGTTGCCGACGGGCGTCGAGCCGCTGGCAAGCCACGTCGAGGCGCCGCCCGAGCTCGATCGACGCCTGCGCCAAACCGGCATCGTCGCCGGGCGCGAGCAGGGTCACAAGCTGCAACCGCAGTTGAAGCCGGGCCAGCGTCTCGTGACGCGCGCTGGCGACCTGTGGCGGTGGGACGGATATACGGCGGCGGCCGAAGGCGCGGCGCCTGCTGCGCAGCGCCTCGCCGAGCGCAACAGGCTTTCGTCGCTGGAGCTGGTGGAAGCCGAGGCGCGCACCGCCGCAGCGGCAACTGCCGACGCCGAGCGTGAGGCCGTCGAAGCGCTTGCCGCCGCCCGCACCGAAGAGCAGCGGCTGCGTAACCTCGGCCGCGAAGCACAGGGCATGCTGGCGAAGACGCGCGAGAGCCTCACCGCCATCGAGCGCGCGGCGCGCGAGACGGAAAGCAAACTCGCCGCCGTCTCCGGAGCACGCGCGCGTGCCGAGGAAGAGCTTATCGTCGCCAAGGACATGCTGGCCGAGGCCGAGCAGGCGGTGGCAGCCCTCGCCGCTGCCGAGGATCTGGAGCCGGCCCTAGCCGTCGCCAAGACCGAGGCGGATGCCCGCCGCATGGACGTGGCGGAAGCGCGCGCGGCACTGTCGGACATCGAGCGCGAGCGCCGGGCGCGTGCCGACCGCGGGGCCGCCATCGGCATCGAGCGCGAGCGCTGGACGACGCGCTCGGCCGGCGCCGAGCAGCAGATCCTCTCCCTCAAGTCGCGCCTTGCCGAAACGCAAAGCGAGCTCAATGGCCTCGCCGACGTGCCGGCGATGATGGCCGCGAAGCGCGATAAGCTGATGAGCGCGTTGAGTGATGCCGAGCGCGGGCGCCAGATCGCTGCCGACGCATTGGCCGAGGCCGACACGGCGTTGAAGGCCGGCGTGCAGGCGCTGCGTGCGGCGCAAGCCGCCGTCGCCGAAGCGCGCGAAGGCCGCGCGCGAACGGAAGCGCGGCTCGAAGGCGCGCGCACGCGTCGCCAGGACGTCTCGCGGCAGATCCGCGAAGCGCTCGGCGTCGCACCGGAGGGGTGCCTGGCGCTGGCCCAGATCCAGCCGGGCGCGTACCTGCCACCGCTGGCCGACGTCGAGCGCAAGGTCGCGAGCCTCAAGGCCGACCGCGAACGCCTCGGCGGCGTCAACCTCGGCGCCGACGAGGAGCTACAGGCGCTGAGCATTCAGGCGGCCAGCCTCGACACCGAAAAAGCCGACGTGGAGAACGCCATCGCCAAGCTGCGCGGCGCCATCGGCCAGCTCAACCGCGAGGCGCACAAGCGGCTGCAGGAAGCCTTCGAGGCCGTCAACGCCCACTTCGGCAAGCTGTTCACCACCCTGTTCGGCGGCGGCGAGGCGCGCCTGGAAATGATCGAGGGCGAGGATCCGCTGGAAGGCGGCCTGGAAATCATCGCCAAGCCGCCCGGCAAGAAGCCGGCGACGCTGTCGCTGCTCTCGGGCGGCGAGCAATCGCTGACGGCCATGTCGCTGATCTTCGCCGTGTTCCTGACCAACCCATCGCCCATCTGCGTGCTCGACGAGGTCGACGCGCCGCTCGACGACGCCAACGTCGATCGCTTCTGTCGCTTGCTGGAGAGCATGGCCGCCGACACGGCGACGCGCTTCCTCGTCATCACCCACCACCCGATGACGATGTCGCGCATGAGCCGCCTGTTCGGCGTCACCATGGCCGAGAAGGGCATCTCGCAACTCGTCTCCGTCGACTTGCAGACGGCGCAGAGCTTCCGCGAAGCCGGCTAGCACGGCAATTCATTTCCTTTCGGAGCACCCCCTCACCCGGCTGTCGCGCTTTGCGCGTCCAGCCGACCTCTCCCTCTGGGAGAGGTGAAGTATGCAGCCTCCAATCACCTCTCCCAGGAGGAGAGGTCGGAAGCGAATGCAATGAGCTTCCGGGTGAGGGGTGAGGCGGCCGAAGTCAGAAGTACTAAGCGCGGTCGCGGCGGGCGGGGCTCGCCGAGGTCACCAACTGGCGTATGCGCCGCGCCTTGGCGGGACGGCCGATCGGCGCCATCAGCTCCTTGCTCGCCTCGACGATCAACACGCCGCAGAAGCCCGGCGAGGCACCGGCGCCGAGGCGTTCCCAGGCGGTCGCGGAGCGCAGCAGAATTTGCCGCCCCAGCGGCGGAAAGAACAACGCGCCACCCCAGTCGAGCGGCGTGAACATGGCGCCGACGAGCAGCTCCTCGAGCTGGCGGCGGCTGTACGGGCGCCCGTGCCCGAACGGCGTGTTGTCGAGGCGCGCCCACACGCCGCGGCGATTGGGCACGACGAGCATCATGCGGCCTTCGGGTGCCAACACCCGCCACATCTCGCGCAGCAGGTGTCGCGTGCTGTCGGCCACCTCGAGGCAATGCACGGCGAGCAGCCGGTCGACAGACTCATCGGCCAGCGGCAACCGGTCGTCGTCGACCAGCACCGATTGCGAGGCGCCGTCGCGCGGCCAGCGTATGGCGCCTTGGCTGTCGGGCATCAACGCGCCCAGGCGTTGCGCCTCGCCGCGGAAGGCGCCGAGGTAAGGCGTCGAATACCCGAGGCCGATCAGCGTCGAGCGCTGCAGCCCGCGCCAGCGCGCACGGATGCGATGCGTCAATAGGCGCCGCACCGTCTGCCCCAACGGTGTCGCGTAGAAATCGCGCAGATCGTCGACGTCGAGCTGCATAATCGGCATGTTCCAGTTGCGCCAGCCGCCAATCTGACGGCTTCGGGCGACAATTCAAGGCTCCTCGCGCTGCGTCGTTGTCATCGGGTAAGCGCACCGCTACCTTCGCGCCTCGCCTTCAATCGTCCTGGACGAGAGCCGATACGGATGCCGAAGCTCGAGATCGAGCAGTTTGCCTGCCTTTCCGACAATTACGGGGTGCTGATCCACGACCCCGAGGCGGGGGTCACGGCCTCGATCGATGCGCCCGACGCCAAGGCGATCCTCGCGCGCCTGAAGGCGAAGGAATGGAAGCTGACGCATCTGCTGGTCACGCATCACCACAGCGACCACACGGGCGGCAACCTGCAGCTCAAGGAGGAGACCGGGTGCACCATCGTCGGCCCGAAGGAAGAGGCCGAGCGCATTCCCGGCATCGACGTGGGCGTCGCCGAGGGCGACATGGTCCCCTTCGGCAACTTCGCGATCAAGGTGCTCGACACTCCCGGCCACACGTTGGGACACGTCAGCTACTTCATTCCGGCGGCCAAGGTCGCCTTCGTCGGCGACACGCTTTTTGCCATGGGCGCCGGACGCATCTTCGAAGGCAACGCCGAAATGATGTGGAAGTCGCTGCAGAAGATCATGCGGCTGCCCATGGACACCGAGATCTACTGCGGGCACGAGTACACCGAGTCCAACGCCCGCTTCGCGCTGACCCTGGAGCCGAACAATCAGGCGCTGGTCAACCGCGCCCAAGACGTCGACCGGCTGCGGCGGGAGAACAAACCGACGCTGCCGACGCGCCTCGACCGCGAGCTCGAGACCAACCCGTTCCTGCGCCCCAACGTGACCGCCATCAGGGCCAAGCTCGGCATGCTGTACGCGCCCGATTGGCACGTGTTCGCCGCCATCCGCGAGCGCAAGAACAAGAGCTGACAAGAATGGCTGACCTCGCCGCCGGGGACGTGATCCGCATTCTCGAGCTCAAGCCGCACCCGGAAGGCGGGCACTATCGCGAGACGTTTCGCGACGACCGCGGCGAGGATGCGCGCGCCCACTCGACGGCGATCTACTTCTTGCTGGCGAAAGGCGAGGTGTCGCGCTGGCATCGCGTCGATGCCGCCGAGGTGTGGCACTGGCATGCCGGCGCGCCCTTGTCGCTGTCGATCGCGCCGCCGCAGGGAGGTGCGGTGGACATTCGTCTCGGCGCCGATCTTGAGGCCGGCGAGCGCCCGCAGGGCGTGGTGCCTCGGGGCCATTGGCAAAGCGCGGTCAGCCTCGGCGTCTGGACCCTCGTCGGTTGCACGGTGGCGCCGGGCTTCCTGTTCGAAAAGTTCGAGCTGGCGGCAGAAGGATTTTCTCCGCCGCGGCGGTGAGGTGTTGCGCATCGCCCCTGCCGGGCTGTTGCCGGCAAAGCTCACAATGCGGTTTTCCACCGTTTATCTGCCACCGAACAATCGGCTAACCGCCCGCAGGTCAACAGTTTTCTAATGGCATCGGCCAGCTTGCGGTTGCCGCCCCGAGGCGACTCACCAAAAAGTCTCCGCAATCTACTTTTCACGGCCACGCGGGGGATGCCGGTTATGAAGCGCGAGTCGTCTGGGCCAATTCTGACCACGGTGTTCGTCGACTACGACAACGTCTACCTGTCGCTGAAGCGCAAGAGCGAGGAGGCGGCCAAGCGCTTCTCCAAGGACGCTGGCTTGTGGATCAAAGAGATCGCCAGCGGCGCGCTGATGACGGCCACCAATTCGCCGGCGCTCGACGCGGAGCGGCGCATCGTCATCAACCGCTGCTACGGCAACCCCGTCCCGCGCCGTAACCAGAGCGACAATTCCACCGACATGAGCTCGTTCCCGTTCGTGCGCCACCACTACCTGCGCGCCGGGTTCGAGGTCATCGATTGCCCGCCGCTGACCGCCCAGATGAAAAACTCGGCCGACATCCGCATGGTCATGGATGTCCGTGATCTGCTCACGCACGACACCTACTTCGACGAGTTCGTCATCCTCTCGGCCGACGCTGACTTCACGCCGGTGCTGCACCGCCTGCGCTCGCATGCCCGCCGAACGGTGATCTTCTCCAACGATCACACGGCCGCGCCCTATACGGCGATCTGCGACGCGGAGATCCGCGAAGCCGACCTCCTGTCGCTGCTCATCGACGGCCAGTTGACGAACCAGAGCCAGGAGCGCCAGACGCAGGCGCTGCCCAGCGCCGCCTCCATCGAGGCGCTGCGCAACGAGATCCTGAACGAGGTTGCCAATCTGGTGCGCGCCGCCGACGCCCCCGTGCCGCTCGAAGCGCTGGCCGATCGCTGCGTGCGCGTGCTGGGCCACGAAAAGACCGTCGGCGCCGCCTGGGGCGGCACGGGCAGCTTCCGTGACCTGCTGACCCGCGGGCTGCCGGATGACATCCGCCTCACCGGCCAGCCGCCGTACTTCGTCTACGATGCGACCCGCGCCGCGCAGGCGGAGGCCCCGCGCATCGAGACGCGCGTAGAGCAGCGGATCGACCCGCGCGCCGACATGGCGCGGCCGGAGATGGCACGCGAACCGATCCGTATCGAGATGCCGGCACGCGCCCTGGCGCCGTTGCTCGGCACCCAACCAGCTCAGCGGCCTGCCGCTGCGCCCGGGGCCCCCGCCCCGACGCAGCGCGGTCCGTTGGCCCCGGCGCAGCCCGAAACCCTCTCGGGTCAGCCGGGGCAAGTTCGCCAGCAGCCCGCCGGCGTGCAGCGTACGGACAACGGCGCGGCTGCAATCCAGCAGTCGATCGCCCGCATCCACGAGGCCAGCCAAGCGCCGACGCTGTCGCCGCAAGACTACCGCACGTTGTTCGACGTGATGGCGCAGGAGATCGCCGCCAATGGCCTCGCCGGCTCGCAGACGCTGATCAACATCGTCAAGCGCGCCGAAGCCATCGGCATCGATATCCGCCGCGACGACGTGCGCTTCGTGCTCGACGTCGTCAGCGAAGCCGATCCGTGGTTCGACCAGGGCGCCTCGCCGACGCTGTTTGCTTCGCGCTTCCGCAACTTCGTCGTGGCGCGCTGCCGCGGCCAGGGCCTCAATCTGTCGGCCGACGAGCTCGACCTCATCGAGGCGTGGTTTGCCGCCCCGACGGCGCAACGAGCCGGCGCCGCGGCGCAGGGCGGCTATTCGCCTTCGCGGCAGCCGCAGCAAGGGATGACGGGCTTTGGTCCGGCGCAGGATGCGCCGCAGGGTCCCGGCCCGGCACAGAGCGATCGCTGGTGGAACGCCGATGAAGGGCGCCCCGAGCAAGCAACCGGCACGGGAGACGAGTTCCCGCGCATCATCCGCACGCGCCTACGGGGATAGTGCCTCGACCGACCGAGCATGGACATAGAAATGGCCGGGCTTTCGCCCGGCCATTTGCTTTTTAGGTGCATGCCGTCGATGGCGTCAGGTGGCCATGTAGTGGCCGCCGTTGATGTCCAAGCAGGCGCCGGTGATGAAGCCGGCAGCGTCGGCGGCAAGGAACACCACGGCGCGCGCGATCTCCTCGGACTCGCCGAGCCGGCCGACCGGGATCTGCGGAATAATCTTGGTGTCGAGCACCTCTTTCGGCACGGCGGCAACCATCTCGGTGGCGACGTAGCCCGGCGCGATGGTGTTGACGGTGATGCCTTTGGCGGCACCTTCGAACGCCAACGCCTTGGTGAAACCGTGCACGCCGGCCTTGGCAGCCGAGTAGTTCGTCTGTCCCATCTGGCCCTTGCGGCCGTTGATGGAAGAGACGTTGATAATGCGGCCGAAGTTGCGTGCACGCATGCCGTCGATCACCTGGCGCGTCGTGTTGAAGACACTATCGAGATCGACGCTGATGACCTCTTTCCACTGCTCGAGCGTCATACGGTGCAGCATGGCGTCGCGCGTGATGCCGGCGTTGTTGACCAGCACGTCGATGGGACCGACTTCCTTCGCCACTTGCGCGCACCCGGCCTCGCAGGCGGCGTAGTCGCCGACGTTCCACTTGAACACCGGGATACCCGTCTCGACCTGGAACTGCTGCGCGGCGGCGTCATTGCCGGCGTAGTTGGCGGCGACGCGATATCCGGCACTCTTGAGCGCGATGGAAATGGCGTGGCCGATGCCGCGCGTTCCTCCCGTCACCAGGGCGACACGAGCCATGTAGAACCTCCCTCGACTGGTCTTTTGTTGATTGGTTAGCGTGTGGCGGGTGCTCCGGCCTCTCGCAAGGCCGGAGCATGCTGATGGTTATCGCGGATCAATCGCGCTCGACGCACATGGCGATCCCCATGCCGCCGCCGATGCACAGGGTGGCGAGGCCCTTCTTGGCGTTGCGCCGCTTCATCTCATGCAACAGCGTCGTCAGCACGCGCGCGCCGGAGGCGCCGACCGGGTGACCGATGGCGATGGCGCCGCCGTTGACGTTGACCTTGTCGGTATCCCAGCCGACGCCCTTGTTGACGGCGCAGGCCTGGGCAGCAAATGCCTCGTTGGCTTCGACGAGGTCGAGATCCTTGGCCTCCCATCCGGCCTTCTCCAGCGCCTTCTTGGAGGCGGGGACGGGGCCGGTGCCCATGATCGAGGGATCGACGCCCGCCTGCGCCCACGACACGATGCGCGCGAGCGGGGTGATGCCGCGCTTCTTGGCTTCGGCGGCGCTCATCAGCACCAGGGCGGCAGCGCCGTCGTTGATGCCCGAGGCATTGCCGGCGGTGACGGTGCCGGCCTTGTCGAAGGCCGGACGCAACTTCGTCAGGCTGTCGAGGGTGGCGCCGTCGCGGATGTACTCATCCTCGGAGACGACGGTGTCGCCCTTCTTGCCCTTGATGGTGACGGAGACGATCTCGTCCTTGAACTTGCCGGCCTTCTTGGCGGCCTCGGCCTTGTTCTGCGAAGCGACAGCGAACTTGTCCTGATCCTCGCGGGTGATCTGCCATTGGCGCGCGACGTTCTCGGCCGTGGTGCCCATGTGGTAGCCGTTGAAGGCATCCCACAGGCCATCCTTGATCATCGTGTCGACGAACTCGAGGCCGCCCATCTTGGTGCCGTTGCGCAGGTGCGCGGCATGCTGGCTCTGGCTCATGCTCTCCTGGCCGCCGGCGACGACGATGGTCGACGCGCCCGACTGGATCTGCTGGGCGCCGAGGGCAACGGCGCGCAGGCCGGAACCGCACACCTGGTTAATGCCCCAGGCCGGGCTATCGACTGGAATTCCCGCGGCGATGGATGCCTGACGCGCCGGGTTCTGCCCCTGGCCGGCGGTAAGTACCTGGCCGAGGATGACTTCCGATACGTCGCCGGGTTGTATGCCGGCGCGCTCGATGGCCGCCGTGATGGCGATCTTTCCGAGCTCGTGGCCGGACAGGCTCGCCAGCGAGCCGTTGAAGGAGCCGACCGGCGTCCGCGCTGCGCTGGCAATGACGATGGTGGCGTTGTCGTCGCTCATCGGGGGGCGCCTCCTCAAGCGCTTGCTTTATTGAAAGCCGTTCCCTCGCCGCGCAGCTCAAGCCCGTCGTCGGGCCTAGCCGGCCACGCTGTTAACGGCGTGTTACCAAAGCTAAAGCTTCACGCCAGCTAATGCGCTATCTGGCCGATACGGTCAACACAAACGGCTGGCACCTTTAGGCGGGGGTGTGTTACGCTGCCGCACTGCAAAAACCCTGCTGTGGCGGCTCCTGCAATGCTCAACAAACCTGACGCGCCTGCCGAGAAAAAAGAAGCGGTTGTCATAAAGAAGTATGCCAATCGCCGACTCTATAACACGGAGACGAGCACCTACGTGACGCTGGAAGACCTGGCGACCATGGTGCGCGGCGATAGGGACTTCGTCGTTTACGATGCCAAGACCGGCGACGATCTCACCCACTCGGTTCTGACGCAGATCATCGTCGAGCAGGAAAATCGCGTCGGCGGACAGACGCTGCTGCCGGTTCCGTTCCTGCGCCAGCTCATCCGCTTTTACGATGACAGCATCGGTCGCATGGTCCCGGGGTATCTCCAGTTCAGCCTCGAGAACCTCGTCAAGGAGCAGGAGAAGTTCCGCGCGCAGTTCGCCACGGCGTTCTCCAATCCGGCGGCGGCATTCGAGGTCTATCAAGACCATGCGCGCAACAACATGAAGATGTTCGAGCAGGCGCTGTCGATGTGGAGCCCATTCACGGGGCTACCCGGCGCCAAGCGCACCGAGGGCAGCAAAGGCGAGAAGACCGTCGCCGATGCAAAACCTTCCGACCCGAACGAAATCAGCGAGCTGAAAGCGCAACTGGCGCAAATGCAGCAGAAGATCGACAAGCTGTCTGAGGACCGCGACTAGCGCTCAACCAACGCCCCGAAATAGTTGAGGCGGCCGCAACTGAATGCGACCGCCTTTAATTTCGCGCACCAGCGAGCAATGCCTGCTCAGTCCATGCTTCCGCCGATGGCGAGGTCGCGCCGCGCCACGCGGATGCCGATGGTGAAGCCGGCAACGACGTCGATCGCGGTTGCCACCATAATGAGGAAGAACGTCGAGGTCGCGGCCAGCGGGGCCAGCAGGAACTCGACGATGCAGGCGATGAAGACGACCATCGACAGGCCATGGTCGATGAGCGACGACGCCGTTGTGTACGTCGACTTGATCAGCTCGGCGAACAAAAGGAACAGCGTGAGCAGGATGATGAGGTCGCCGACCTCGAAGCGCCAGATGCCGCCGCTGAGCATCGGCAGCTCGAACAGCGCACTCTGCAGGATATCCGTGCTGCCGGAGGCGAAAACAACCGCGTTGTAGATCAAGAACGCGATCACGATAGACGGGATCGACCTGAGCGACATTTAGCGTTCCCCCAATATCAGCCGGCCGTGTACGGCCTCGGCACAGCGTTTTTGCCACGAGGGCCTTGCCGCTGCAACGGCGAAAGGGCGGTCTCGCGACCGCCCTTCGACAACCCGGTGACGCAGCCCCCTGCCTTAAACGTCGGCCTTGGGCTCGAGAATCTGCCGGCCGCGATATTTGCCGGTCTTCAGGTCGATATGGTGAGGACGGCGACGCTCGCCGGAATCCTTGTCCTCGACGTAAGCCGGGGCGACGAGCGCGTCGTGCGCGCGGCGCGTGCCCTGCTTCATGCGCGAAACTTTCTTGCGCGGAACTGCCATAGTCCTAACTCCGTGCTTTGACCGGATAATGCTGGCTAAAAGCGCCACGCCCGGGCCTTCTCGAGCCCGCTGTCTATCCGGCTGTTGGAAGCTCATTTCTGTGTAGACGCCCTGCACGATACTCCGCGCCGGGGGTCACGTGGGGGGCCTTATACTACATTTCAGCGGGAGTTCCAGAGCCTAGGCGAGCCTTAACGGGCGCCGTCGACGCAGGCCGAGGCCTCGCGGGTGCGGGCGGCCCGGGCCTGGATCACCGAGGCCCGGTGTGCCGTACGCGGGCCCGGGCTGCCGGCATCGCGCACGATCGGATTGGGCAGGCTGACGGCAAGCTGGGCGGCCTGGCGCGCGCTAAGTCCGGCAGCCGAGCGGCCGAAATGCGATTGGGCGGCGGCCTCGGCCCCGAATACGCCCGGCCCCCACTCGACGACGTTCAAGTAGACCTCGAGGATGCGCCACTTCGGCCACGCCAGCTCGATGGCAAAGGTGAGCGGGATCTCGACCATTTTGCGCAGGTAGCTCTTCGTATTCACCAGGAAGAGGTTCTTCGCCACCTGCATGGTGATGGTGCTGGCGCCGCGCGGATATCCATCGGATGCGCGGCGGATGGCATTCGCCGCCTCGATGAAGTCGACGCCCCAATGCTCGCAGAAGCGGCCGTCCTCGGCGACGATCACCGCGCGCGTGAGGTTGGGCGAGATGCGCTCGATCGGTACCCATTGCTTGTGGATCGCCGTGCCGGTGAGAAACTGTTGCGCCATCAGCATCGAGAACGGCGGGTTGATGAAGCGATAGGCGACGATGAGCAGCAGGACGGCGATGAACCATCCGCAGAAGACGAGCACGGCAACGCGCACGCTGCGGCGGAACACGTCGCGGTAGTCGCGGGCTGTGGGCTCCAGCGGCGGGGCGGCCGTTGTCGCCGGGGGCTGCCAAGACGGCTCAGAGCGCGCGAACGTCGGCTCGCGGCGATGGGCGGGCGCCGGGGACCAGGCAGCGGCGACATCGTGCTGCAGCGTTGCCGCCGGCGGTTCGGGAAGCGGCGCGGCCTCGGGCTGCGGCGCGGGCCACGGCTCGATGTACTCGACGGGGTGCGCTTCAAATGACGGTGGCGCGGCAGCGCGCGGCGCCGGGACTGCAAAGGGCGACGGCTCGAACGTGAGCGCCGGTTGCGGCTGCGGCGGCTCCGGCTCTGCATACGCCGGAGAAGCGACCTCGGCCTCGCTCAGCGGCGATGTCTCCTCCTCACCAGCCGCGGCAGGTTCGTCGAACATCGGCTCGGCGACATACTGTTCGCTATCGCTCTCCGGCGTCGCCGGCAGCGGATCCGGCCACGGCTCGAGCGGCGCTGGGTCCGCTGGCGGCGGCTCCGCCCCGGACGCGGGCGTCGCCTCCCTCTCGACGGGGGCCTCGTAGTCGACGGCGTAGCCGACATCGGCCGGCGTGATGGCGGGTACCGACCGCGGCTCGAAGTAGCGGCGCACGGGCTGCGTCGTCTCGCGCTCCAAGTCTTCGAAGTGCGTGCGCTCGGTCGCCTCGGGCTCGGCCTCGGTAAACGCTTCGACGTCCGCCTCCGGCGACGGGCTCTCGGCCGCGGGCTTCTGCGGGTCAGAATTTGCCGCAGCCGCATCGGCGCCAGCCGGCCGGGGATGATCGGACCTTTGCATACTGTGCTTGCGTCGCCTGGGTGCTATATCCGCAGCGCTTGTCGCCCGCTCAAATGGGTGGGCCGGCCCGGGGCTACTAGGTAATCCGAAATGACGTTCGTGCAAAGGCTCGGTGCCGTCGCGGGTCTCACCGAGCAGCGCCTCACTGAATTACTGGGCGAATGCGGGCCGGAAGAGGGCAGCCGCCTCGGCGCCGCCATGCGCTACGCCCTGCTCGGCGGCGGCAAGCGTTTTCGCCCGTTCCTGGTCGTCGAGTGTGCGGGGCTGTTCGGCGTGCCGGCGGATGCGGCACGCGATGCCGCCGCGGCGTTCGAATGCGTGCACTGCTACTCGCTCGCCCACGACGACCTGCCGTCGATGGACAATGACGATATGCGGCGGGGGCGGCCGACGCTGCACAAGGCGTTCGACGAGTGGACGGCGATCCTCGCCGGCGACGCGCTGCTGACGCTCGCCTTCGAGATCACGGGCCGCGAGCAGACCCATGCCGATCCCGGCGTGCGTGCCGGGCTGACGCGCCTGCTGGCACGCGCTGCCGGCGCACGCGGCATGGTGCTGGGGCAGATGTTCGACCTCGAGGCGGAAAAGCTCGGCGAGCCGAGCGGCATGTCGGAGGCGCACGTGCGGCGGCTGCAAGCCTTGAAGACGGGGGCGCTGATCGCAGCGGCGTGCGAGGCGGGCGCGGTGCTCGGGGGCGCGGCCGACACGCAGCGCCTGGCGCTGCGGCGGTACGGAGAGGATCTCGGTGTCGCGTTTCAGATCGCCGACGACCTGCTCGACGCCGAAGGCGACGCGCGGGCGATGGGCAAAGCGGCGGGCAAGGACAGTGCCGCCGGCAAGGCGACGCTGGTCGGCATCATCGGCATCGAGGCGGCGCGCGCGCAGCTTGCCGCCACCATCGCCGATGCCGAACGCGAGCTGCACAGCTTCGGCAGCAAGGCCGCAGGGCTGATAGAGGCCGCGCATTTCGCCGCCAGCCGCGAGCATTGAGCCGCAAAAAAGGTCGAAGGCGCCGTTCGCTTGCGCGAGGACGCCTTCGACAACCGTAGAACGATTTTGATCAGAAGCGGTAGTTGAGACCCACGCGCGCGGTGTGGAAGTCGGTCTCGGTCGTGTAGGTGCCGACGGGCGTCGAGAAACTGTCCTCGCCGAGATCGACGTACAAATATTCGCTCTTCAGCGACCAGTTGGGCGCGAAGGCCCACTCGATGCCGCCGCCCAGCGTGTAGCCGGATTTGATGTCGTCGCTGCTCATGGCCACCGAGCCGCCGCCGGTGGTCTGCGCTACGCTGGTGCTGACGTCGGCAAACGCCCAGCCGCCGGTGACGTACAGAAGTGCCGGACCGGCTGCGTAGCCGATGCGGCCGCGCAGGGTGGAGAACCACTCGATGTCGGTTGTCGCCTGCGTGAACGCGCCGCCGCCCGCCAACGCAGTCGTGTCGCTGATGTCGGCGCCTTGCAGATCCGCTTCGAGGCCGAGCACCAGCGCATTGAACTGCGCGTTGTAACCGATCTGGCCGCCGCCGAACCAACCGTCCGGGCTCACGCTGCCTGAAGCTGTTGCGGGACCGACGAAGGTCGAGGCGTTGTCGTTGCCCCAACCGTAGCCGGCATTGGCACCGAGATAGAGGCCTTGCCAGTTGTACCCGTGGTCGCGCACGGGCTCGTAGACGGGCTCGTAACGCGGCGGCGGGTTGTAAGGACCGAGGTCCGCGGCAAGCGCGCAGCTCGACCACGCACCGGCGATGACGCCGGCTAACATCAGTCTTTTCATGGCGAGTATCCCCGTTTGGTCTGGTTACTGAGCACCTAACGCGGGTCGCTCCTGGGAGTTCCCCGGCCGGCGAGCGGGTACGACCAAAAAAGTAGGCACCGCCAATGGCCTAAGCTTGGCGGCGCGGGGACAAAATAAAGGAGTGAATGCGGCGGCCGCCGTTAGTTCGGCAAGCCAGGCGTCTTCTTTTCGCGTGGGTCGCCCGATTCCGGCTTCTTGGAATCGTAGATCTGCTCCGAGTGTGCGCGCGCGCCGGCAGTCTGGTTCGCCGTCAGCTTGCACTCATTGTTCTTGTCGAGCAGAGCGAAGGCGCGGTTCGGCTTGTCGACGAACTCGGTGCGCGCGACTTTGCCGTCACCGTTGGCGTCGTAGTAGCCGAACTCGACGGTCTCGAACATGCGATCGGTGGAGATGAGCTTGGCGTACTCAGGACGGTCGAGCATGCCGTCGCGATTGGCGTCGACGCCGTCGAACAACTCACCGGCATAGGCTTTCCATTCTTCGCACGTGACGAGACCGTCGCGATTGCGATCCCAGCCGCCGGCGGCGGAGAGGAACACGCGATCGGTATCAGGCAGCGACGATCCCGAGCAGCCTGCCAGTAGCAGCGCTGCGCCAGCCGCCGCCAAGGCGATCAATGAGCGCGGGGCTGGCATTGTTGTTGTCGTCATTGTCGTTTCCCCCAAAGATCCGCGATCGCGCCTCAAGCTGTATGCCTTTCATGCGCAGGAACTGGATCGGGCGCGGCAGCCCCGCCGAATCGGCGCTCGATATAGTCCTCCACGATTTGCTGGAATTCAGCGGCAATGTTCGGGCCGCGCAGAGTTGTCAGCTTCTTTCCGTCCATGAACACGGGCGCCGCGGGGGCCTCGCCGGTACCGGGAAGCGAGATGCCGATATCGGCCTGCTTTGATTCGCCCGGTCCGTTGACGATGCAGCCCATGACGGCGAAGTTCAGCGTCTCGACGCCGGGGTAGCGGCGGCGCCATTCCGGCATGCGCTCGCTGATCATGTCCTGCACATTCTTGGCCAGCTCCTGGAAGACGGTGGACGTTGTGCGTCCGCATCCGGGGCAGGCGGTGACGACGGGCATGAACGAGCGCAGGCCCATCGACTGCAGGATCTGCTGCGCCACCATGACTTCGAGCGTACGGTCGCCGCCGGGCTCGGGCGTCAGCGAAACGCGGATCGTGTCGCCGATGCCGGCCTGCAGCAGCAGGCCGATGCCGGCAGTGGAGGCGACGATGCCTTTCGAGCCCATGCCGGCCTCGGTCAGTCCGACGTGCAAAGCATACGGGCTGCGCTCCGCCAGCATCGTATAGACGCTGACGAGATCCTGCACCGCCGAGACCTTGGCCGAGAGAATAATGTCGTTGGCGGTGAGCCCCAGCTCTTCGGCGCGTTGCGCGGAGATGAGCGCCGATTGCACGATCGCCTCGTGCATGACGGCGCGCGCATCCTTCGGCGCATTCGCGCGCGCGTTCTCGTCCATCAGCCGCGTCAGCAGCTCCTGGTCGAGCGAGCCCCAGTTGACGCCGATGCGCACCGGCTTGTTCCAGCGCAGCGCCGTATCGACGATAGCGGAAAACTGACGATCCTTCTTGTCCTTGAAACCGACGTTGCCGGGATTGATGCGATACTTGGCCAGCGCCTCGGCAGCGGCCGGGTTGTCGGCGAGCAACGTGTGGCCGTTGTAATGGAAATCGCCGACCAGCGGCGCAACGATACCACGCTGCGCGAGGCGGTCGCGGATGTGCGGCACGGCCTTTGCCGCCTCGTCGCGGTCGACGGTAATGCGGACGAGCTCGGAGCCGGCGCGCGCCAGCGCCGCGACCTGAGCAACGGTTCCTTCGACGTCGGCGGTGTCGGTGTTGGTCATCGACTGCACGACGACAGGTGCGCCGCCGCCCACCGCGACGCCGGCGACATGCACGCGGTGAGAGCGGCGCCTTGCGGCGATGAGATCCGTCGTCGAGGCCGGCATGGCTCCCGTTTCCGCCATTTGCACCAATCGTCTACCTAATCCAGCGCCCGCATCTTGACCAGAGGACGGCGCGGGGCCGCGGCTACCTTGGCCGCGCACCCGGGCGGCCTAGGGCGGCCCAGGTCAATGATAGCCCCGCCAGCGCCGACATGACGATGACGACCGACGGGCCGCCGGGGCTGTCGACCGTGGCCGACAGCCACAGGCCGGCGACGACGCTGGCGGCGGCGATCAGGGCGGTTAACAGCACCATACGCTCGGGTGTACGCGCCAGCGGACGGGCGGCGACGGCGGGTACCACGAGGAAGGCCATGACCAGCAGGATGCCGACGATCTTCATGGCGACGGCAATGGTGACGGCGAGCAGCACGATGAAGACGGTGCGAACCGTCTCGCGGTCGACGCCTTCGGCCGCCGCCAGCTCCTCGTGCACGGCCAAGCGAAGCAGCGGCTGCCATAGCCAGGCGACGACGGCGAGCACGCCGGCGCCGCCGATGAAGATGATGGCGACGTCTGTCCCGGTGACGGCGAACACGTCGCCGAACAGGAAGCCGGTCAGATCGACCGGCGCGCCCTTGATCATCGAGGTGGCGATGACGCCGGCGGCAAGTGCTGCGTGATGCAGAAGACCGAGGACGGAATCGAGCGCTACGAGCTTCTGCCGCCCGAACCATAGAAGCAGGGCGGCGACGGCGAGGGCGACGATGAGCACGCCCCACGTGACGTCCATCTGCAAGGCAAGGCCCAGCGCCACGCCGATGAGCCCCGCCTGGGCGACCGTCTCGCCGAAGTAGGCCAGGCGTTGCCAGACGACGAAGCAGCCGAGGGGCGCCGCAACCGCAGCGAGCCCGAGGCTGGCGACGAGCGCCCGGACGAGGAACGGCTCCAACACTTATTTGTCTCCGCCTGCCGGATCTTCGAGGGCCGCGCCGGCTGCCGGATGGGGCACGCCGGCGAGGTCGTGGCTGTGATCGTGATGATGCCGATAAACGGCGAAGGCGCGCGCCGCTTCCGACCCGAACAGCCGGCCATAGGCAGGATGCTGCGCCACCGTCTCCGGTACGCCCGAGCAGCAGACGTGACGGTTGAGACAAATGACGCGGTCGGAGCGCGCCATGACGATGTGCAGGTCGTGGGACACGAGCAGGACCCCGAACCCGGACTCGTCGCGCAGGCGGGCGATGAGGTTGTAGAGGTCCGCCTCGCCCGTGTAGTCGACGCCCTGCACCGGCTCGTCGAGAACCAGCAGGTTGGGCTGGCGCAGCAATGCGCGCGCCAGCAGCACACGCTGCAGTTCGCCGCCCGACAGCTCGCCGAGTTGCTGATGGCGGACGGATTCGGCATCGACGTGGGCGAGAACCTCGCCGATGGAATGGGTGCCGGCGCTGCTTCCCAGCATGAGGAAGCGCTCAACGGTCATCGGGATGACGGAATCGCTGTCGAAGCGCTGCGGAACGTAGCCGATACGCAGATCATTGCGCCGATGCACCGTGCCCCGGTCCGGCTTTTCCAGACCCAGCAGCACGCGCACCAGTGTCGTCTTGCCGGCGCCGTTGAGCCCGATGAGCGTTACGATCTCGCGCTCGCGTATGTCGAGGTCGACGTCGACCAGGAGATCGCGGCCGTGGCGCGAGATGCAAATGCCGCGGGCCGAGACGAGCGCCGTCGGATCGATCTCTTCGGTCGTCCCCCCATGCCCGTGCTGCTGCGAACAGGCATGACCATCGTTGTGGCCACACGGCTCCGCCGCGGGCGCCACTCCATCGCTCTGCGGCATCGGGGTCTTAATCCTTCTTCGGCGCGCAGTTGCGGCACAGTCCGGAGACTTCGACGAACTTCACGCGCGGCTGAAAGGAGGCTTCGCGTGCCAGACGATCGATGGTGTCGAAGATGCCCTCCGAGTCCACCTCCTGCACGGCGTTGCAGTTCTCGCACGACAGGAAGATCGGACGCCGCCCGCTGCGGTGGTCCATGCGACGGCAAGCGAAGAACGCGTTCTTGCTTTCCAGGCGATGGATGACTCCGGCCTCGAGCAGGGCATCGATGGCGCGGTACACGGAGATGGGCGCAAGTCGCGTCCCCTTCTCGGCCAGCTTGGCGAGAATGTCGTAGGCGCCGATCGACGCGTGCGTCGCGGCTATCTCCTCGAAGACGTCCTGCCGCAGCTTGGTAAAGCGCAGGTTCTTTTCGGTAAACGCCTGGTTGGCGCGCTCGACGGCTTTGGCAAGTTTCTTGTCGCCTAGAACCGATACGGACGGCGATTGCTTGGCAGTGGCCTCGGTCATCGCTTCATCCCAGGCGTTTCTATTTCCGTCACTGTATACCAGAGCGCGTGCGCGGCATAGCGCGCGGCCGGAAACGGATCATAAACCGAACTTCCCAGCATCCCTTTTCCGCCACCATCATATGGTTGCTAGCCGCCACCGGACAATGGAAGTCGGGAGCCGGCACCCTGGCCCTAGTGCCACCACGTCGCTCTCTCACGTGTCAATTTTCGAGAGCCTTAATAGTACATATGCCTTCTCAATCCGCGTACATCGTCGCGGCCCGGCGAACCGCTATCGGTCGCATCGGTGGCCTGCACCGCAATCGGCGCATCGAGGAGCTATGCGCGCCGCTGGTTGGTGTTGCATTGCAAGATAGCGGTCTCGAGCCGGGGCAAGTCGACGAGCTGATTGTCGGCAATGCCTCGCAGGGAGGCAATCCCGCCCGGCTCATCGCCCTGGCGGCGGGGCTACCGGAGACGGCTCCGGCGGCGACCATCGACCGCCAGTGCGGCTCCGGCCTCGATGCCATCCTCGCTGCCGTGCGCGCCATATCACTGGGTGATGCTCAAGCCATCGTTGCCGGCGGCGCCGAAGCCATCTCCATGGCGCCGTGGCGCGTAGCCAAGCCGCGCAATCTGCAGCAGCTTCCACGCTTTCTCAGCTATGAGCCCGGCTCGGGCGAAGAGCGCGAGGGTCCGGCGCACATCGAATCGGCCGAGGCGTTGGCCAACAAGTACGGCATCGGTCGCGCCGAGCAGGACGCGTACGCCCTGCGCTCGCACCTCAAGGCCGAGCAGGCGCGCGAGCACAAGCGCTTTATCGGCGAGATCGCTCCATTGCGTGCCAACCCCGAAGAGGCGCGCGATCAGAGCTCGGTAGCGCCCGATTTCAAGGATTTGGCACAACTGGCGCCCTATATGCCGCCGGACGGCACGCTGACGCCGGGCAATACTTCCAGTCTGCACGATGGCGCGGCGATCGCCGTGGTCGTCTCGAAGAACGTGTGGACCTCGCTCGGCAAACCGCGCGGGCTGCGCTTGCTCGCCCATGCCGCGCGCGGCACCTCGCCCGACAACGAGGCGGCGGCACCGATCGAAGCGATGCAGAAATTGAAGGCCAGCTTCACGAGTTACAAGCAATCCGACATCGGCATCATCGAGATGAGCGAGTCTTCGGCAGCGCAAGCCATCGCGCTCGTTCGCAGCCTCGAGGTCGACGAGGACCTGCTGAACCCCGACGGCGGCGCGATTGCACGCGGGCACCCGTTCGCGGCTGCGAGCTCAGTGCTCGTCACGCGCCTGTTCACGCGCATGGCGCGAGGCGAAAACACCGGACCCGGGCTCGGCATCGCGACGCTCGGCGTTGCCGGCGGCATGGGCATCGCGGCGTTGTTCGAAGCCGTATAGCCAAAGCTTGCATGCATTTAGGGCTTGCGGCGCGCGGGCGGCGCGCACGCGAAGCTTGCATTTGCATTTATCCGTACCCAATTCTGCCGGGAGCGCGCGCGCTGGAGACCCGGCCCACTCGGAACCCAAACTAATCCTAGTGCATGGGATCGCCGCAATCCTGCCCCGAAGTGGCCAGGAGCTGTGGTCATCGTGCATCGTCGCGTGATTTTTGAGCCGCTATGCGGCATGCGGGATCCGGCATCGGCCGGCTAAGGCGGGAATTGCAGATGGACGTTAAGCAGGCCCTCGATGGCGTAATGGCAAACCCGGCTGCGTACGCCCGCAGCATTCTCCTCACCGTCGTCGTCATCGCCGCCCTCATTGCCCTCTTCAAAGTCGGGCCGCGGCTGTGGCGGGTGATCGAAGATGTCTTCTTCACCAACTGGCAGCTCTTCATGCTCGGCACGGCGGCGATCGTGCTGTCCCTCGCCGGCGGCTGGACCACCTGGGACGGCATGACGAACTTCACCGGCGAGCCCGTGCTGTCGCTGATGTTCACCTTCGGCATCCACGGCGTCATGCTCATCGTCGCCTGGCTGATCGGCGAGAGCTTCGCCACCGGCATGAGCACGGTGCCGCGCAGCGGCATCACCCGCGTCACCGCTCCGCTGATCGTCGTGATCCTCGTCGGCGCCGCGCTGCTGGCCGCCGGATTTGCCGTCTATCAGTGGAACTACGGCATCCAGACCGACTACGTGATCCAGGCGCTGATCGCCGCCGGCGCGATGGTCGGCGTGCTCGGCCTGCTCACGGTCTTCGCCCGCACCGACGTCGTCGCGCCGTATGCGCAGGCGCTGCGCATCATGGCCAAGAATTCCATGCTGTGGGTGATGTTCCTCGCCTGCATGGCGACCTCGGTCTTCTTCTCGTTCGACAGCCGCTTCAACGTCGTCTTCCCGCAGGACCAGCGCCAGCGTGTCTCCGAGTTGCGCGCCACCAACCAGGTCTCCGCCATCATCGCCGACATCGGCGCCACCATCTCCGATCAGCAGCTGACGCAGACGTCGTCATTGTTCCAGAGCGAAGGCTGGCACGCCTACGAGAGCCAGCTCGACAAGCTCGCCGCGGCGGCGCAGGGCTCGACCGGCGAGATCGAGAAGTACTTCAACGACCAGATCGAAGCGCGCAACCGCGGCATCAAGGAGCAGCAGGAGCGCATCACCACGGCGCAGAGCGGCCAGGCCGGTATCGCCGGCAAGAAGACCTCACTCACCGACGAGCTGGCGCGCCTGGAAGGCGACCGCGCCACGCTCGCCGCCGACTACTCCGCCACCAAGACGGAGCTCGATACGCGCGCCAAAGCCATCGACGCCAAGCGCGTCGAGGCCATGGCCGAGAGCAAGGGCGTGGAAGGCACGCTGAAGGAGGGCCGCGGACCCGTATATCGCCAGCTCATGGGCGATCTCGGCAAGATGCAGGCCGCCTTCAAGATCCAGGACGACCGCGTGAAGGACGCCAAGAAGCGTCTCGACACCGCGGAGGCGCGCATCTCGCAGATCAAGCGCGAGCTGGCGACGATCGACGGCGAGCTCGCCAAGTACAAGGGCGAGGAAGAGACCGCCGGTCAGCGCATCAAGATGGCGCAGGAGAACATCGCCGGCGCGGATGCCGAGCAGCGTGTCGACCCGGGCCGCGTGCTGCCCGCCTTCGAGACGGCGCGCGCCGAGTTCCGCCAGCATCCCGACGCGGAGCGCCTGGCCGAGGTGCAGCAGCGTTGCTCGCAGCTCTATAGCGCCATGTTCGCGGCCGACGTGACCAAGCCGAAGGTTGCCGGGATCGATTGCGACCCCAAGCAGGCGAGCGAGGCGGCCGCCAACCTCTTCACCCTGCAGGCCGGCACCAAAGCGTTCAACGCCAATTGCGTCGGCGGCGACAAGCTCGCCGGTCAGCGCTCGACCGACGCGCTGTTCGGCTTTGCCGTGAAGTGCCTCTCCGACAGCGCCCTGCCGAGCAAGCAGACGGACGAGCTGCGCGGCAAGATCAGCTATGCGGAGATGAACCGGGACGACAAGGCGCACCGCTTCGTCGTTTCGCTCAACGCCTTCCAGGACGGCAACCGGCTCGCCTATCTGGCGCTCGCCATCGCCATCGGCATCGACTCGCTGATCTTCATGACCGGCCTGTTTGGCGCCAACGCGGTACGCTCGCCGCTAGCCGACGTGCCGTCGAGCAAGGGCCGCAACTCGGCACAGCTCGAAGCCATCATCGAGAACGCGCTGCTGCCCGACACGCTCGACAACGCGCGCGCGACGCTGAATGCCATGCGCCCGATCACCAACGCCTCCGGCTTCATGGCCGAGGTGCGCCCGGAAACGCTCGATCCGCACACCGAGCGGCAGGTGCTTGGCGTGCTCAACGCCGGCTCGACCATCAGCGCCGTCGACTACGACGAGGCGGCCAGGCGCTATCTGGTGCGGGCCGAGCTGTATGAGTTCCTGGCCATCGTCGCCAAGCGCTCGTTCGAGGCGGACAAGGCCAACATCGACCTCGCCGAACTCGAAAAGATCGTCGGCGTGGCACTGCTGCCCGATATCAACCGGAACGCCGAGACGGTGCTGCACTACATGCACCCGATCGACGAGGATCGCGGCTTCACCGCCGAGATCAACCTCGCCGAGGTGGAACCCGACCACAAGCGCACGGTGCGCTCGACGCTGAACGCCGGCGCCACGCTCGGGCGCGTGCAGCGGCGCGGCAAGGGCGCCAACGAGTTCTGGATCCACCGCGACTTGTACAAGACGCTGGCGCGCATCCGCGCCCGCACGCTGATGGCCGACTACGGGCGTCCGCGCCTGGGCGGCGGCCAGGCGCAGGGCGAGCGCTTCGGCGGCTCGATTACCCAGCAGGCGAAGGCGATAGAGCATCGCCCGGCCGCGGCACCGGCCGATGAGGCGACGACCACCGAGATCCGCGGCGGCTTCATCACGCAGTTGCTCGCCGCCTTGAACATCAAGTCGGACGCTTGGGAGCGCGTCTCCGGCAATGCTCACGTCGCCGCCATCGCCGCCAACGAGGCGTTCAATCGCGCCCGCCGCTCCAACGCCTCGCTCGATGCGCTGCTGCGCAAGCGCGAGGACGAGGCGCGCCTGTCGCTGGACGAAGCCTACACGGCGCTGAAAGGCAAACTACGGCCGCAGGCGAGCTGGGATCTGCAGATGCTCGACGACGCTTACCAGGAGCTCGATCAGCATTGGGCGGTGCTGATGCTGCTGCCGCATGGCCCATATGAGTCGGTGCTGCGCGATCTCACCGACAGCCTCGAAGCCGACGCCGGTGCTGGTCGCCTGTCGAACGAGCAGCAGTCGCTGTACGACATTGCCCGCGGCCTGGCCGAGGCTTTCCATGGCAATGCGCGTACCGACGAGGCCGCGTGGCGGCGCCTGAGCGCGAGCTTTACCGCTGCGCAGCATGCCGAGCCGCGCATCGCCGGCGGCAACGGGCGACAGTTCATAAACTAGGTCGCTGCCGGTATCGCGAGCTGTCCTATCGCCCTGCGTTGCCGACGCGCAACGCGGGGCGATCTCTTTTTTCAGCCATGACGCCGACGCCGTTCCGCCACCGCCCGAGCCCGCTTCCGCCGCGGGCGAGCATTAGGTTGCTCCCACATTGCAGATGAGGAGCAATTGCCATGTCGATTATCCGCGCCGCCGCGCTCGCGCTGGCACTCGCCGCGCCTGCCCTATTGCCGACGATACTCAACGCCGCTGAACTGAAGCTCGACGCCGATCTCGGCCAGACCGTGCTGTCGACGTCCAAGCCCGGCAACGTCTTCCTGCGTCTCAATCTGAAGTCCCTGGCCACCGCCAAGAGCGAACGGCGCACACCGGTGAACGTCGCCATCGTCATCGACCGCTCCGGCTCGATGCAGGGCGACCGCATCGCTGCCGCCAAGGAAGGCGCGCGCGTGGCGTTGAAGCGACTATCGTCCGACGACATCGTCTCGCTCGTGGCCTACAACCACGACTTCGATGTCCTCAGCCCGGCCGCGCCGCTGCGCAACTCGCGCGACAAGCTGATCGAGGCCATCGACAATCTCGATGCGTCGGGCACCACGGCACTTTATGCGGGCGTCAAGGAAGGCGGCCGGCAGGTGGAGGCGTTCGTCTCCGACAACAATGTCAATCGCGTCATCCTGCTGTCGGACGGCCTTGCCAACGTCGGACCGTCGACACCCGGAGAGCTCGCCGAGCTCGGCCGCAAGCTGGCTTCCAAGGGCATTTCGGTCTCAACCATCGGCCTGGGGCTCGACTACAATGAAGACCTGATGCAGCGCCTTGCCGCGGCTTCCGACGGCAACCACGCCTTCGTCGAGCGCCCGAGCGATCTCGCCGAGATCTTCGACCGCGAGTTCGGCGACGCGCTCTCCGTCTCGGCGCGCGACATCACCATCATCATCGAGTGCAAGCTCGGCTTCAAGCCGACGCGCATCCTCGGCCGCGACGGCAGCATCGACGGCGACAAGGTGACCTTGAAGCTCAACCAGATGCAGGCCGACAACGAGCGCTATGTGGTCGTCGAGTTGCAGGCGCCGGAAGGACGTAGCGAAGGCGCCGCCGAAGTCGCCGATGTGACCGTCACCTATGTGGACCTCGACAAGGGCGGCGCGCCGGCCCGTGCCGAGGCCAAGCCCAGCGTGCGCTTCTCGAGCAACGCGAAGGATGTCGAGGACGGCATCAACAAGCCGGTGATGAGCCAGGTGACGCAGCAGATCGCCACCGAGAAGAGCGAGAAGGCGGTGGAGTTGCGCGACAACGGCGACATCGCGGGAGCGCGCAAGGTGCTGGAGGAGAACGCCGAGTACATCAAGCGCTCGCGCGACGTGTTCACGTCGGGTGTCGCGCCGGCGCCGCAGGCGTCGGCCAGCGCACTCGATGATCTCGAGCGCCAGAGCCGCGAGGCCGCCGACAAGCTCGACGGCGACGAGTGGGACCGGACGCGCAAGATGATGCGCTCCGATCAGCACAAGGCCAAGGTGCAGCAGACCTATTGACGGACGACGCCGGCACTATGCGGTGGCGCCGGACTGCCATCCGGCGCCATTTCTTTATGCCGCCACCGACGTCGGCCGTCGCCCTTCGGGGCGGGCCGGCATTTTTAGCTATTGCGCGAAAGCCCCGCCGCCGCCAACCGTAGAGGGACAAGCGAGGGGCGATACCATGCAGCCTGAGCAGCCTGACCCGAAGCAAGACGCCGGCGCACCGAAGGACACCGGCTACAAGATCGGGCCGGGGCAATGGAGGCTTTTCTTCACCGTTCTCGTCATCGGCTGCGCGGGGCTCATCTACTGGTTTTTGCGACGCGGCGGCATCGAGCAATCGGCCGCGCTGTACACCGGCCTGCCGCTACTGCTGGCGCTCGGCCTGTCGCTGACCCCGCCGGACAAATCCGCCACCGGCGCGACCATGAAGGGCATGGCGATCGCCGTGTTGCTGGCGGCTCCGATCTTCCAAGAGGGCTACATCTGCATTCTGTTCGCTTCGCCTTTGTTCTTTGCCGTCGGGCTGATCATCGCCGCTTCGATCGATTGGAGCCGCAAGCGCCGGGACACGAAAAGCAAGTTGGAGAGCGCCGCCGTCGTAGCGGTCATCGCCCTGATGGCAATCGAAGGAACCACGCCCAGCACATCCTTCCCGCGCGAGCACGAAGTAGTCGTCAGCAAGCTCGTGCCTGCACCCATCGAAGCGGTGAGAGCGACACTCGCGCAAGCACCCGTGCTGGGGAACGACAAGCCGCTATTCCTGAGGATATTCCCGTACCCGGTCGCGCTGCAGGGCGAGGGCCTGAGCGTGGGCGATCAGCGGCGGGCGACGTTCGTCGCCTACAAGCACATCTTCTGGAACCGCATCGAGGGCACGGCGGTCTTCAAGGTTGTCGAGGCCAGCGAGGACAAGGTCGCGTTCGAACTGCTGAGCGACACGTCCTATGTCGGCCACTATCTCGACTGGCGGCGCTCGGAGGTGGAGCTGAAACCCTCCCCCGGCGGCACGCTCGTCACCTGGCGCCTGTCGTTTCATCGCAAGTACGATCCCTACTGGTACTTCGGAACGCTGCAGAAGTACGCGGTCGGCCTCGTCGCCGGGGAGTTGATCGACCATGCCGCAACTCCTGGAACTTAGCGTCGGGCAGCAGCGCGCAGCGGTGCTGCTAGTCCCGTTCATGATCGCCGGCGCCGCCATCCTCTTCATCCGCCCCGGCCGACGCACCCTCGCCGGCGTCTTTGTCGCCAGCCTTTGGAACCTCGCGACGCTGGTGCTGGCGAACCTTTGGGCGCTGCACATCGGCTGGTGGACGTTCAACGCCAACGGCGCCCTGCTGCTGGGCCTGCCGTTCGACGTCCTTTTGGGATGGGCGGTGTGGTGGGGCGCGGTGCTGTTTCTGCTGTTCGGCGGCAGGTATCTCACGCTCGCGCTGCTCACGGCGCTGTGGATCGACGTTCTCGTCATGCCGCGCCTGTCGCCGCTCGTCCGGCTGGGGGACGGGTGGCTTTGGGGAGAAGCATTGGTGCTGACCACATGTTTTCTGCCCGGTTGGCTGCTCGCAAGTTTCACGGCGCGCGAGGTTCACGTCGGCTGGCGCGCCGCGGCGCAGGCGCTCATCACCGGCATCCTGCTGTTCCTGTTGCTGCCGGCGGTCATCCTCGAGCATTCCGGACGCAGCCTCTGGGAGGCGACGCAATGGCCGGCCTGGCAGGTGTCGGTCGTATTCAACGCACTGTTGATCCCCTTGGTGCTTGGGCTTGCGGGCAGTCAGGAATTTGCCGAGCGGGGCCGCGGCACGCCGATCCCCTTCGACCCGCCCCAGCGCTTGGTGGTGACGGGCCCCTATGCCTACGTCGCCAATCCCATGCAGGTATGCGTCGTCGCCAGCCTTTTGATCCTCGGGCTGGCCTTGCAGAGCTGGCTGCTGGCGGCGGCGGCCGGGGTCGCGGTGGTCTACGCGCTCGGCGTCGTGCGCTGGCACCATTCCATCGATATCGTGCCGCGGTTTGGCGAGGCTTGGCGGGTCTATCGAACGCATGTGCGCAACTGGCTGCCGCGCTGGCAGCCGTGGATCAAAGAGCCGTCGACAGTCTTTTTCGCCGGCTACTGCGCCATTTGCCGGGACACGCAGCACTGGGTGGAGCGGCTCGGTCCGGTTGGGCTGCAAATCCGCGACGCGAGCGAACATCCCGAGACGCTGACGCGCATGACCTACCGCTTTCCGGATGGCAGCGAGGTTTCCGGCATCTACGCCATTGCCGCGTGCATGAACCACGTGAACCTGGCGTGCGCATTTCTTGGCTGGTTCATGCGGCTGCCGCTTATCCGCCAGTCTTTGCAGCTGCTGATCGACGGTACTGGCGAGCGCGCCGAGCCGTCGCGACCATCCGCGGGCGCTGCAGGTCCTAAAGCTTGAAGGGGACGACCTTCGAGCGCTGCTCGCCGAGGCCCTCAACGCGCAGCACGAGCTCATCGCCCGCCTTCAGGTATTCCGGCGGCTTCTTGGCCGAGCCGACGCCCGGCGGCGTTCCCGTGGTCACCACGTCGCCCGGCTCTAGCACCATGAACTGCGTGATGTAGGAGAGCAGGAACGGGATCGAGAAGATCATCGTCGACGTCGAGCCCGTCTGCTTGCGCTCGCCGTTGACGTCGAGCGACATGGCGAGGTTCTGCACGTCGGGGATCTCGTCCGGCGTCGCCAGCCAGGGTCCGAGCGGCCCGAACGTCTCCGCCGACTTGCCCTTCACCCATTGGCCGGCGCGCTTCACCTGGAAGCGGCGCTCGGAAACGTCGTTGCACAGGCAGTAGCCGGCGATGTGCGCCAGGGCATCCTTCTCGTCGACGTAGCGGGCGCGCGTGCCGACGACGAAGGCGATCTCCACCTCCCAGTCCATGCGGTCGCTGTCGCGCGGGTACATGATGTCGTCGTTGGGACCGACGATGCAGTTGCCGAGCTTGTTGAAGAGGATCGGCTCGGCGGGGATCTCCTGCCCGGTCTCCTTGGCATGGTCGGCGTAGTTGAGGCCGATGGCGAGGAAGGTGCGCGTGCCGGCAATGGGCGCGCCAAGGCGCACACCGGCAGGGGCCGTCGGCAAGCTCTGTGGATCGATGCCGCGCAGCTTGGCGAGGACGGCCGGCGACAGGCTCTCACCGGTGAAATCGGCCACATGCGCCGACAGATCGCGAATGGCGCCGCTGCTGTCGATGAGGCCGGGTTTCTCTGCGCCAGGGTTGCCAAAACGCACAAGCTTCATGGATCGGTTGCTCGCAGATGGGTGGGTTGGAGGTTTGGGCGGGAAGGCAGGTAGCGAACTACTCGCTATCGCACTATTCCGCGCCCGGCAACTCACCCGCTTCGCGCCAGCGG
>CAZOOS010000014.1:26948-30356 GCA_964581475.1 uncultured Hyphomicrobium sp. | reverse complement strand
GCACGCGCCTCACAGCGTATGTCGTTGGAGAATTTCGCCGTCGCCATTGGCTACAACATCGTTTCGGTGCCGCTGGCCATGATGGGCTATGTTACGCCGCTGATTGCGGCGCTGGCGATGTCGCTGTCGTCCATCGCGGTGACCGCGAACGCGCTGCGCTTGCGCAAGGGTAGACTGGCCTTGGCTCGGAGGTAGATGCGATGACGGCGCTTGCTTGGCTTATCCCCTGCGCGCTCGTCTTGGGCGCGCTCGGTCTTATCGCTTTCTTATGGGCGCTGCGCTCCGGGCAGTTCGACGACCTCGAAGGGGCGGGATGGCGGGCGATACAAGACGATGAAGAGCCGCAGCCGAAGATCAGAACGCCTTAGCGCCGATCGGCACGGGCGTGGTTGGCGCCATCGTGGGTTAGCAGCAAGTCGCACTTGGACTCGAGCAGCATCTTCGAAGCCCCAAGCCGATGCTCCGGGCTCTGAGCGTCAACGACGACGATCGTCGCGCCGGACGCCAGATGGCGCACGATCTGCTCGTGGAGCCTGCCGCAGCTCAACAACGACAACGCGATGGCCCCGTACGGGCTGTGGGCTGCCAAGGGGTTCGCGTTCGAGAGCACGCTCACATCCCCTGCAGCGCGCAGGCGCTCAGCAACACCGTTAGCACCATCGGTATCTGTGAAGACGCCTACAACGAAGCGAGACTTCGCCCTGCCGGCGCTTTTGCACGCGCCGCAGCATACGCTGTTGCCATGCTCCTCTGACACAGTGCACCGTCCCCAGGTTCTGTTGGTCCAAACAGGAGCACGTTACTGGGCGCACGCTCGCGGCGTATGATGTGTTTGTGCACTTGTGTGACAGCATGTAACAGATACCGGGCCACCGAGGGCCGAACCAGGATGTCTGCCGAACAGCACAGAATTCTCGTCGTCGACGATGAGCCGGAGGTGCGAGCGCTGCTGCGGAGCGGCCTGGAAGGAGAAGGCTTTTCGGTTATCGAAGCGGCAGACGGCCGCCAGGCGATGGAGTTGCTCAGCAGTCATCCCGTCAGCCTTGTAACCTTGGACCTGAAGCTTGGTGGCGAGGACGGGCTCAGGGTGGCGCGCGAGCTTCGCGCCGCCAAGAACACGCCGATGATCATGATTACCGGCAAGGGCGATTCGGTAGACCGCATCGTCGGGCTCGAGCTCGGTGCTGACGACTACATTCCCAAGCCGTTTGTCATGCGCGAGGTGATCGCGCGTATTCGGGCGGTACTGCGCCGCTACGCAGCCGGCGCCGAAAGCCATGGGGCGGCGGCCGAGAGCGGCGGCGGCCCGCGGTACGGCTTCGACGGCTGGAGCGTCGATATTTCACGTCGTGAGGTTCGCGATCCGATAGGCGCGGCGCGGGAATTGACGACGGCTGAATTCAATCTGCTTGCACTTTTCGTGCAGAAGCCCGGCCGCGTGCTTTCGCGCGACGAACTCATGGATCTGCTCAAAGGCCATGACTGGACGCCGATGGACCGCTCGATCGACGCGCTGGTGGCGCGTTTACGCAAGAAGCTCGAGCCGGACAGCGAGCGACCGCAACTGGTCAAGACCGTACGCGGGATCGGCTATGTCTTCGCCGGGGCCGTGAAGGGCCTTTAGGGCCGCACGGCGTCCAGAGCTTCCTTGAGGGCATTAGCCAGCTCGGCGCGCTTGTACGGCTTGCGTAGGATAGGGACGGCCCCGGCGCGTCCGGGATCCTGCCGCCTTTCCTCTTCCGCATATCCCGTCGTCAGCACCATGCGGACCTTGGGAGCATGCGCGGCGATCCAGCGCGCGAGGTCGAAACCCGACATACCGCCGGCCATGACGATGTCGCTGAGCACCAGGTCGATGTGCTCTCCGCCTTCCAGCACACGCACCGCATCCGGCCCGCTTTCAGCTTCGAGCGCTACATAGCCCAGGCCTTCAACCCGCTGCAGAGTCAGCTCGCGCACTTCGGCATTGTCCTCGACGACGAGAATCACCTCGTTGTGCTCCGACAGCGGGACCTTCTCTGCCACGTGCTTCGACAGCGTGTCGGGCGCCGCTTCCGCGCGTGGAAGGTAGAGGCTCACGGTCGTGCCACGGCCCAGCTCGCTTTCAATGACCGCGTAGCCGCCGGACTGCTCCGCGAACCCGTAAACGGTACTGAGACCGAGGCCCGTGCCGCGCCCCGGCTCCTTGGTGGAGAAGAACGGTTCAAACGCCCGATCCAGCACCTCCTGCGGCATGCCAACGCCGGTGTCGGTCACGGACAGGAGGACGAATTCACGGTCGCCGCCATCGAATGGGACATGCTTACCCGCGACATTGCGGGTTTCGACGATCAACTCGCCCCCCTCCGGCATGGCGTCGCGCGCGTTGATGGCAAGATTCAGGACGGCGTTCTCGAGCTCGCTCGGATCGACTTTTGGCGTCCATACGTTGCCTGCCAACATCGTCGTCAGTGTTATGTCTTCTCCGATCGACCGCTTGAGAATTTCCATCAGCCCCAGCACGAGTTGGTTGATGTCGAGCACCTGTGGCGACAGGCGGCGTCGGCGCGCGAACGTCAGCAGTCGCTTGGTGAGTGCCGCGCCCATGTCGGCCGCATCGGCGGCCCGCTTCAACAGTTTGCGCGAAGCTTCTCCTTGCGTTGCATCCGACAGCAACTCGAGATTGCCGGTGACAATCGTAAGGAGATTGTTGAAGTCGTGGGCGACGCCGCCGGTGAGCTGGCCGAACGCTTCCATACGCTGCGCCTGAACGAGGTTGGCATGCGCGGCCTCGCGCCGGCAGATTTCGGCCTCGAGTTCGCGTGTGCGTTCGGCGACCCGGTTCTCCAGCTCCGCGTTGGCGCGTGCCAGCGCCGCTTCGGCATTTTTTCTCTCTGTGACGTCGCGCAGGACGACCATGTACACGTGGTGGCCGTCGATCTCCTGCTTGGCAATCGAGGCCTCAGCGGGAAATTCCGTGCCGTCCTTGCGCCTGGCGAAGATCTCCTGGCGCTCGCCCATCCGCCTGGCCGGCACCGGAGACCCGGCAAAGGAAGCGATATGCGCCTTATGGCCTTTTCTGAATCGCTCGGGGATAAGGACGTCGAGCGGCTGCCCGATTATCTCGTTTTTTGTGTAGCCGAAGATCGATACCGCGCCCTCGTTGAACATTATGATTTGCATTTTTTCGTTGAGCGAGATGATGGCATCGGCGGCGATCGCGAGGATCGTCGAGATCTGCGTTTCGGCAAACCGAAGCTCCGACTCCAAATTGTTCGACGTCATGGGCTCCAATGGCATTGGTTGATCCTGGCCCGTGGCTTTAGCGGTCCAAACAGCCGGTAGACTGGTCGATGCCGGTCTTACCGCAGCGGCGTGAAGCGCGCTTGCTGCCAGTAGGCCATACTTCAAATTTCTTGTCGCGGGCCT
>CAZOOS010000014.1:6878-26848 GCA_964581475.1 uncultured Hyphomicrobium sp. | reverse complement strand
CGTGAAGCGCGCTTGCTGCCAGTAGGCCATACTTCAAATTTCTTGTCGCGGGCCTAGATGCATCGAGGCGCCTCCTGAGGGAACGCCTGGGCAAGCAAACCTAAGCCGACTGGCTGCGCGGTGTGTTCGCTGCCAACCGGTGGTCAGGAGCCACTCGATTTGTACAAGGTGCAGCCTGCTTAGCCCGCCTTGAGCGTGGCGAGATAGGCAATGATGGCTTCGATATCGGCCGGCTCGAAGGTGAACTCTGGCATGTCAGGATGGCCCGACATGATGCCCTCCGCCAGTGCCTCGGCGAGTTGCTCCGGCGGATAACGGAGGACCACCTCGCGAAACGGCAGCGCTTCCTTGTGCGGACTGCTGTCGTGCATTTCGATTGCATGACAACGGGAACAGTTGGCCGCAACGAGGGCCTTGCCCTTGGCGGTGACAGCCGTTTCGGCCTGCGCGCCGCCCGCCAGAACGGTGAAGGCCGCGACCGCGGCAATCTCGCAGAGTGTCCTCATTCACCAAACCTAAGCCGCGGCGTGGGATTGCAGATTGACCGCGATCAACGTGGGCGCGTTGCGAGCCAGCATAGTATGCTCAATAGAGGAGCCCGGCCAATGTACGAGCATATTCTAATTGCAGTCGACGGTTCAGATGTTTCTGTCCGGGCCGAGGAGCAAGGATTCGCCTTGGCGAAAGCGCTTGGCTCGCAAGTGACGGTCGTGCACGCCACGGAGCCGTGGCCGACGGCAGTGTCGGGAGAATGGGCGCTGGCCATGCCCTTGAAGGAGTACCAGGAAGTAGCTGCGGCGAATGCCAAAAGCGTCCTCGGTAGCGCTGCTGAGCGCGCGCGCCGCTACGGGATCGTCTGCAAGTCCGTTCACATTCCCGATCGGTATGCTGCCGAAGGTATCCTGGAGCACGCGAAGGCGGCGCCATGCGATCTCATCGTCATGGGCTCGCACGGCAGACGAGGGCTTTCCAAGCTCCTGCTCGGCAGCGAGGCGACTCGTGTGCTGACCGGTGCGCCCGTCCCCGTACTCATCTGCCGGTAGCGGCACGCCCCGCATGGGGGACGCTCGCGAAACCTCAAGGCACGCGGGCCTGCGGCGCCATTCTTCGCTTATCACGGGCAGTTTCAAGTCTATCGCCGGCGGAACACAGATATACCGTTGGTTGGTAGGTGGGAGGACGCGCGCGCATGACCGATGAACGCTTTGTTCGCCGCGCCCTCATCTTGACGACGCTGGTCGGCCTGTTGGTGGGCGGTACGGCCTTTCTGCTCGGACACCCTCGGCTTGCGGATTGGATCTGGAAGGCAGCGGTCGTACCCGTTGTCATCGCTCTCGGCGTGTCGATTGTCCGCGCGCTGATGGCCGGACGCATGGGGGTCGATGCCATTGCGCTGCTGGCCATGGTCGCAGCCATCGCACTCGATCAATCGCTTGCCGCGATCGTCGTCGCCATCATGTATACGGGCGGCACGGTGCTCGAGGACTACGCCGTGGCACGCGCCGAGCGCAATTTGAAGTCGCTTGTCGATCGCGCGCCAAGGCTTGCCCACCGGCGAGCGGGCGAATCCGTCGAGGATGTTACCATCGCCGATGTCAAAATCGGCGATGGCATCGTTGTCCGCGCCGGAGAGGTCGTTCCGGTCGACGGGCTGATCATGTCGCCGGTCGCCGTCGTCGATGAGTCGGCGCTCACCGGCGAGCCCATACCCGTCACGCGGCAACGCGGCGACGGTGCCCACAGCGGCACGCTCAACGCCGGCGACACGTTCGAGATGACGGCTACCGCGACGGCCGCCGAGAGCACTTATGCCGGCATCGTCCGTCTCGTCACCGCGGCGCAAACCGCCAAGGCCCCGTTCATACGTCTGGCGGACCGCTACGCATTGCTTCTGCTGCCGCTGACCATCGTCGTGGCGGGGCTTGCCTGGCTGCTGTCCGGAGATCCGGTCCGCGGCCTAGCCGTCCTCGTCGTCGCCACACCGTGCCCGCTTATTCTGGCGGCCCCAGTTGCCTTCATTGCCGGCGTCTCGCAGGCCGCGCGGCGCGGCATCATCATCAAAGGTGGCGCGCCCCTCGACGCCTTGGCGCGGACGCACACGGTCCTGTTCGACAAAACGGGCACTCTCACGGTCGGGGGCGCACGCCTGATCGCGGTAGAGACCGCTCCGGGCCAAGACGCCGACGAGGTGCTGCGCCTCGCCGGTTCGCTGGAACAAGCCTCGCAGCACGTCGTTGCGGCCGCCATCGTGGCGGCGGCGGTGGGGCGAGGACTTTCTCTGCAGATGCCCGAACATGTGCACGAGGTGATGGGCTCCGGCCTCGAGGGTGTCGTCGGCGGGCACAAAATACGGGCAGGCTCGCACCAGCTCATCTTTGGCACACGCAAACTGGAAGATTGGGCCGCTCGCGCGTTGCGCCGGGCCTCATGGCGATCGGCACTCAGCGTCTTCATATCTGTGGACGGCCGCGTCGTCGGTGCGCTGCTGCTCGCCGACGAGCTTCGCAAAGAAACACCGCGAGCCATCCAGTCGCTGAGGGCCGCCGGTGTCGCGCGGATCGTGATGGTTACAGGTGATCGTGCGGACGCCGCGGAAACAATCGCTGCTGCGCTCGACATCGATGCGGTCCTTTCCGACCGGGTCCCCTCGGATAAAGTCGACGCCGTTGTCATGGAGCGGCGGCAGCATCCGACGCTGATGGTCGGCGATGGGATCAACGATGCCCCCGCTCTGGCCGCCGCCGACGTCGGCGTCGCCCTCGGAGCGCGCGGTGCGAGCGCATCCTCCGAAGCAGCCGACGTCGTGATCGTCGTCGACCGCCTTGACCGCGTTTCCGAGGCCGTCGCCATCGCCCGGCGCTCCCGCCGAATCGCCGTGCAAAGTGTCGTCGCTGGCATGTCGTTGTCCGTCATCGCCATGGGCTTTGCCGCCTTCGGATGGCTTGCTCCGGTCGCCGGTGCCCTTACGCAGGAGGCGATCGACGTCGCCGTCATTCTCAATGCGCTGCGTGCGCTGGGCTCGGGACGCCGCCGCATGCTGCGGGCACTTCCCGGCGACTACGCGCAGAACCTCAGCGAGGAGCACCGCAAGCTCGAGATTGAGCTCGACGAACTCCGATCCATATCGGAGCAGCTCGATGACGCGACCGGGCAACACGCTGTGGATCTGATCCTCAGGGCGCACGGCATCGTCGAAGAGAGCGTCGTCACGCACGAGCGGAAGGATGAATCAACCGTATATCCGCGCCTATCGGAACACTTGGTGGACGGCCACGGCCTGTCGGCCATGAGCCGGGCACATCGGGAGATCCTGCATCAGGCGAGGCTGCTGGAGCGCATGGCGCACGGCCTGCGCGCCGAGGACGCCGATAACTACCTCGTACGCGATGCGCAGCGCGTGATCGGGTCTATCGAGGCGCTCGTCAGGATCCACAACGCGCAAGAGGAAGAGATTTATGAGGCGGCGAGTTCTCCCGACCAAGGATAGTAACGCTCGCCTCTCCGCCGATCACTGAGGACGGCGCCGCTCTGCGTCGGGCGCATCGCTGTGAAGGTAGGCGTAGATGCTCGCGATCTCTTCGTCGGAGAACTGAATCTGCGGCATGTACGGATGTCTCGAGCCGATACCCTCGGCCAACTCGGCCTCCAGGCGCTCGACGGGAAAATAGCCGAGCACGGTCCACAGGTTAGGGGCACCTTTGAGCGGACTGTCCAGGCCGGGCGCCACGGCGTGACACCGGCTGCAATTCTTTTCCAGTAACGCCCGGCCGTCGTCCGCATCGTTGGCCGATGCCGGAGAGAGATGGAAAGCCATGCCGGCTACGGCCATCACGCCGAGCCGTGCGCCTATCGATCGACGATGCCAAAGCATGCTTCCTCCTGGCTACAATTGCGCTTGAAGGCGCCCTAGAGCGGCCGCCCTCTGCATCCTAGCGACGCCAAGGTCAGCAGCCGTGGCGCACCAAGCACCGGTTGAAGCGCGGCGTGTCCACGCCCCAACGCCAGGCGCATTTCTCGCGCCAACGCCAGCAGCGGTAGCTGGCCCTTTCGATCAGAGAGCCTTGGCTGGCTGCGGTTTTTAGCGAAGCGATCGGCGGTCCGCCGATGCTGACGGCGGCCGCCGGGCCGATCATGAGGGTGCCTGTGGCGCATGCTGCGACAACGGCGAGCAAGACGGTTTGGCGCATGGTGTCCTCCAAAATTGCCGCGAGACGCGGCGCATATCTTCCTACCCCAGAGGGACCGGTCCAGAATTGATCTCGATCATTGAAGTCACCGCCCTGCTCGGGACCCGGGAGATCAGAGGCCGAAGGGATACGTATCGGGCATGCCTTCCAGGTCGTGCGTTGCAAAAGGCGTTACCGCGCTCGTCTCGTCGAACCAAATGTACTCGTCGAATTGGCGCGGCAGGATGGCCTGGAAGTAGTGGCTGGCTAACTCGGTATCGGGGCGATAGATGACGCCGATGGCGCGCTCCAGGCGCGGTATCTCAAGGCGCCCCCGCAGCGCCGCCGAACGCTTTGCGCGCATCGGCAGCATGAAGCGCGGCTCGCCAAGCGCTTGCGTCGCGGCATGAAATTGCCGCTCATAGCTCTTGGCTTCCGCAGGTCTGACTTTCATCACCTGCATCGGCGCATCCCAATCGCTCGCCGCAGCGACGGTGCCGCGATCGGTGCCGAAGCCTATGAGGTACGCGCGGCTGCCGAAGGCGCGACGGCAGAGCTGGCCGAGGTTGAACTCGCCGCGTATGGCCATCTCGGTCGCCGAAGCATCGCCAACGTGCGAGTTGTGCGCCCAGACGACGGCCTTGCTATCGGCGCCATAGAAGTCGAGCAGCGTCGTCAAAGTCTCGAACATATGCGTGTCGCGCAAGTTCCACGAGGCGCGCGAGCCGTAATACATGATGCGGTAGTAACGCTCTGCATTGGCGACGAGGCGGGCATTCTGCACCGCATCCAGATAGCGTTCGCCATCGCGTAGGGCATATTCGCGGCGGCGCGCCAGGATGCCGGACAACATCTGCACCACCTCCTTCTCACAGGAGCGATAGCTGCCGCTGAGCGCTGCGCGCCCGTAGGTGGCGGGGTCAGATTGCCACGGCGTCAGACAGCCGTAGCGTTCGCGCGCGATCTCCTCTGCGGCAGGATCGACGTCGGCGAGGTAATCGAGGACAGAGCGGATCGAATTGTGCAGGCTGTAGAGGTCGAGCCCGTGAAACGCCGCGCGATTGGACGGCTCTTTGCCGGCATTGGACGCCCGCAGCCAATCGACGAATCCCCGCACCTCGGTGTTGCGCCACATCCAAGTCGGGAACCTGGCGAAGGCGGTCCATTCGGACGCCGCAAACTCGAAATGGCGGACGTAGTGGTCGATGCGTGCGGCGTCAGGCCAATCGCCTTCGATGGCCACGAACCGAAAGCCGTTCTTCTCGATCAGCCGGCGCGTCACCTGCTCGCGCATACGGTAGAATTCGGACGTTCCGTGTGTCGACTCGCCGATCAGCACGACCCGCGCATCGCCGATGCGCCGCACGAGTGGCTCGAGGTCGGCCGTCTCGATCGTATCGAACGGCTCAGCCTCCGCCTCGACTTCCTTCAGCAGCGCTTGATCGACGGCCGCCGACGCCGGGCGTGGCGTCGGCTTGTGCCCCTTCGGTTGCTCCGGCGTCCAGCCTTCCTCGCCGAGCAGCGGCACAAAGCGCACGTCGGCGATGTCCTCCGATTTGAATGCGTCCTCGCTCACCCGCGTGACACGGATTAGCTCCTGTGCGCGCGGATCGTCGCCCACCGGGATGACCATACGGCCGCCGATCTTGAGCTGCTGTTTCAGCGACTTCGGAATTTCGGGTCCACCCGCCGCGACAATGATCGCGTCGAAAGGAGCGTGCTCGGGCCATCCGAGCGTTCCGTCGCCGTGCAAAACCTTGACGTTGTGAAATCCGAGATCGGCGAGCTTGGCCGAGGCTTTGGCGGCCAGCGCTCCGATACGCTCGACGGTATACACCTCGCCGGCGATCCTGGAGAGAATGGCTGCGGCGTAGCCGGAGCCGGCGCCGATCTCGAGAACCCTTTCCCCGCCCGACAATCCGAGCGCCTCGGTCATGAAGGCCACGATATACGGCTGCGAGATGGTTTGCTTCTCGCCGATCGGCAGCGGTGCATCCTCATAAGCGTAGCCCCGCAGGTGCTCCGGGAGGAACTCTTCGCGCGGCACCGTGGCCATGGCATTCAGCACCAGTGGCGAGCGTACGCCGCGAGCGGCGATGTGATGCTCGACCATGAACTTGCGCTGTTGCTCAAGGCTCGGCATTTGGCGCGCCCTTTCGTGCATCCCATGCGGTTTGCGATGGCCGATAAACAGCAAACCCTCATCCTAGCAATTCAGATCGCTGGGGCTTTGATCCAGGTCAGTGCCGGATGGGGCACAACTGACGATGCTTGGCGGTTTCAGTGGCCGGGAGAAAAGCGTCATGCCTGAGACTCAGAAGATCATCGATGACCTCAAATTGGCGCGGGACGAGGTCAAGCTGCGCATTCACCTCGCGTCCATGGAAGCCAAGTCTCAATGGGACGAGTTGGAGAAGCGCTGGCACAAATTTAGTTCGAAAGCGGAGCTTCACCAAAGCGGCAAGGAATTGAGCACCACACTCAAGACGCTCGGAGGCGAACTGAAAGACGCCTACGTCCGCCTGCGGAAGGCAATTTAGAAACAAGAGGAGTTGATCAGATGAAAGTGCGTGACGTTATGCACAAGGGCGTCGAGATCATGCCGCCGGAAACTTCGGTCACCAAGCTTGCCAAGAAGATGCGCGAACTCGATGTCGGGGCCATACCCATCGGCAGCAATGGCAAGCTCATCGGCATGGTGACCGACCGCGACATCACGGTGCGGGGTGTCGCCAACGGCAAAGACATCTCCCAGCTCACGGCTCACGACGTGATGACGAAGGGCGTTGTCTGCTGCCGTGATACGGCACGGCTAAGAGACGTCGTGCACATGATGGAAGAGAAGAAGATCCGCCGTGTCCCCGTGACCGATGAAGAGGAGCACGTCATAGGCATGGTCGCACTCGGCGACATTTCGGCAGCCGGAAGAATGACGCGCAAGGTCATGCAGGCGGTGTCGGCACACCACGGGTAATTACACTTGGGGCGTGATCCTCGACAGATGCACGCCCCCCCTTTCCCATCGGCCGCGCTCATTTCTTGGTTCGCAGGCTCATGATGTAGGCGACCACGTTGTCCATATCGTCCGGCGGTATGATGAGGTCGGGCATGTTGGGGTGCGAGGTCGACAGCCACACGACAAGCGCCCGAGGGGTCATTCCCTCGGTGTCGGCTACCTCTTGAAAGCTCGGTACCTGCGAGAAGAGCATCACCGTATCGTTATCCACGGCATGGCACTCGGCGCAGACCTTCTGGGCGTACTCGAGGCCCGCGGTGGCATTGCCAAGCTCGACGGCAACCGCCGGCATGCCCGGAAACAGCGACACGAGGACAGTCAAGAGCTTTAGAAATCGCGCCATGCTTTTCCTCCGTATCTGCGACCAAGCCTAAGTGCCGTTCGCGGCCGGATCGATGATCTGCATCAATCGCGGGAGGATGACGCGCTCAGGGGGAATGGGGCGCGCCGGGCTCCTGCAACGACTTGAGGTATCCGACGAGCGCCTTGATGCGCGCCTTGCCCACGGCCGGATTGTGCCGCTCGCTAAAGTAAAGTCCCCAAGGGAGCATGGCCGTCGAGCCGTGGCCGAGGACGGCGCCGCCGTTGCGGATGACGTCGGAAACCTTCGCGTCGGGGAACGTACCGTCATGCTTCGCGGCAATCTGCGTCAGGTCTGCCGGCACCAGCTTCATGGCCTGCGCCAGAGGACCTTGCCCGCGGCCGTCGAGACCGTGGCACACGGCGCAGTGGCTAACGTAGAGATCGTTCCCGCTCGGGACATCGCCTGCCGCGACGGGCGCTGCGCCCATCGGCTGCTGCTCCTCGCCGGATGCAGTGGCGTAAACGGCAAATGCAACTGCGACACCCGCAAATACGAATGCACCGAGCGACCGCATTGCACCCTCCTGGCTCAAGCTAACTATCACGGCGATGGGATCGTGCCACATTGACGTCGATCAATCTCCGTCGAACAGTGTTGCCCTACGATGGCAGCAGATTTGCACGCGACATAGGTGCGAAATCGCAGTGATCAATGAGCCGTCTATCGCCGTGCAGCCGAGCGCCGGGGGCCTGTGCGTCGCCTCGGGCCGCTGGACCGCAGCCCATGCCGCGGCGCTCGAGAAATTGATCGATGGGTTGTCGTCTCACATCGCTGCTGGATCGGCATCGATCGACATGCGCGGTGTCGAGGCCTTCGATACCTACGGAGCGTGGCTGCTGCAGCGCTTTATACGCGAGCGCGCCAGCATGGGGGCCGCGACCGAAGTGGCGAGCCTGCCGGCGCGCTATCGCGACCTGTTCGACGCCGTGCAAGAGGCGGAACGCCCGGTCCCGGTCGCTGCGCCTAAGCCGCATCCGGCAGTCGACGCCCTGGAGCACACCGGCAAAGCGGTGACGCAAGCCGGCGCCGACCTTCTCACCATCGTCAGGATGTTGGGCGCGGTGGGAACTGCATTTGCCGCAACATGCATGAAGCCACGCTCGTTCCGCTTCACGTCGGCGGTGCATCAGCTTGATCGGGTCGGTCTGCAGGCGGTGCCGATCATCATTCTGATCACGTTCCTCATCGGCGGTATCATCGCCCAGCAGGGCTTCTTCCATTTCCGCAAATTCGGGGCCGAGCTGTACGTCGTCGACATGCTCGGCATTCTCATACTGCGCGAAATCGGCGTGCTGATCGTGGCCATCATGGTGGCCGGACGCTCGGGAAGTTCCTACACGGCGGAACTCGGCTCGATGCAGATGCGCGAGGAGATCGATGCATTGCGCACGATGGGCCTCGATCCGATCGCCGTGCTGGTCCTTCCCAGGGTCATCGCGCTGATCCTCGCGCTGACGATGCTGACGTTCATCGGCTCTATGGCGGCTCTCTACGGCGGCGGCGTGATATCCTGGCTGTACGGAGGCATGAGCCCGGAGATTTTCGTCGCCCGGCTGCACGAGGCGATCTCTACCACGCATTTCAAGGTCGGTATGCTGAAGGCGCCGTTCATGGCACTCGTCATCGGGGTCGTTGCTTGCGCCGAGGGCTTCGCGGTGAAGGGCAGTGCCGAGTCCCTCGGCCGGCAGACGACGGCCTCGGTCGTGAAATCGATCTTCCTCGTCATCGTTCTCGACGGCCTATTCGCCGTCTTCTTTGCTTCGATCGATATGTGAGCATGCCGTCAGAAGCCGTCATCCGCGTCAGCGATCTGGTGGTCGGCTTCGGCAAGCAGACCGTGCTGGATCGTGTCTCGCTCAGCGTTGAGCGCGGCGAGATCTTCGGGCTGGTGGGCGGTTCGGGCAGCGGCAAGTCGGTTCTGTTGCGGTCCATCATCGGGCTGATACCAGCCCGCGCGGGACGCATCGAGGTGCTTGGAATGGAACTCACCCAAGCGAGCGAAGACGCCCGGCAGGCCATCCAGAGACGATGGGGGATTCTGTTTCAACAGGGTGCGCTGCTGTCCTCGCTGTCGGTTCTGCAGAATGTCCAGTTTCCCATGCGCGAGCACCTGCGGCTGTCCGATCGGCTTCTGGATGAGATAGCCAAGGTCAAGCTCGATATGGTCGGCTTGGGGCCGGCGGATTGGCACAAGTTCCCCTCCGAGCTCTCTGGAGGCATGACCAAGCGGGTGGCGCTCGCGCGAGCCCTTGCACTCGATCCCGAACTCGTCTTCCTCGATGAGCCGACGTCTGGCCTCGACCCGATTTCCGCGGGCGAGTTCGACGAGCTGATCCGAACCCTACAACAGACGCTCGAGCTCACCGTCTTCATGATCACGCACGATCTGGAGAGTCTCTACGCCGTATGCGACCGCATCGGCGTTCTCGCGCAAGGCAAGCTCGTAGCGTGCGGTCAGATCTCCGGCATGCTCAAATCTGAGCATCCTTGGGTGAAGGCATATTTCAGAGGCGAGCGCGCTGAAGCTCTGCAGCGGCGCTTCGCGCATTCAGTGGGCTGAGGTGAGAACGTGGAAACTCAGGCGCGATATCTTTGGGTCGGTGCCTTCACCCTGGCCGTGATGACGGCCGGGTTCGCATTCGTGTACTGGCTCTACAGCGGGGGCGGCTTCCGCGAGCGCGCGGTATACGAGATCCGCTTCGACAATCCCGTGTCCGGCCTCTTGGCCGGTTCGGCCGTGCTCTTCAACGGCATTCGTGTCGGCGAGGTTACCGAGCTGCGGCTGTCGCCCGACAAGCCCAAGCAGGTGGTGGCGATCGTTGGCATCGATCCATCGACGCCGGTGCGATCCGACACCGCCGTCAGCATGGACTTTCAGGGGCTGACAGGGGCGCCGGTTATCCTGCTGACCGGTGGTAGCCCGACGGCGCCCGCGGTGAGCCCGGTTGAGGGAGCGCCCGGCCCGGTGTTGACCGCCGAGGCCGACAGCGGGCAAAGCATGACGCAAGCCGCTCGAACGACGCTGAAGCGGATCGACGGCATGATTTCGGAGAACGCCGAGCCGCTGCGCGACGTCATCGCCAATCTCAAGACGTTCTCGGATGCGCTGGCGCGCAACTCCGACCGCGTGGACAACGTCGTCGCCGGGCTGGAGCGCATGACCGGCGGGGCCGGCCGCCCGCGAATACCTACCTACTCGCTATCGGCCTTGACGACGTTCCCCGCCGTCCCGCACGAGCGGCAGGGGCAACTTGTCGTGCCTGAACCGGCCGCCATCATGGCGCTGAGCAACGACAAGATCCTCATTGCCTACGACAGCAGCGATGGGGCTCCCATCGACAACGCGCAATGGGGCGACAACCTGCCCGTGCTCGTACAGGCGAAGCTGATCGAGAGCCTCGAGAACTCCCGCTATTTCGAGGCCGTCAGTCGTCCCGTCGACGGCTTCGAGGCCGACCAGCAGCTGTTGACCGAGGTACGGGCTTTTCGCATCGACGCGTCGCCTACGCCGGCGGCGCGCATCGCCATCTCCGCCAAACTCATCCGCGACGGACGCGTAACGGCGACGCGCGTTTTCGAGACCTCGGTGCCCATCGCCTCATTGGACGCCAGCAGCGCCGTGGCGGGCCTCGACCAGGCTTTCGGCGAGATCTTGCGAGAGCTCGTTGCATGGACTGCTGCAAACCGGGCAGCGACGGCTGCGGCCAAAGGAGGCACTGCTCAATGAGGTTTGGAGCGGAGCGGCTTGATGCGACCATCACCGCGGCCGATGGAGCCCATGCGGCCATTGGCCCAGAGCTGACATCCGCCATGTCAGTGAACGTCCGCTCTGACCCAAAGCGGACGGCCGGCTTACCGTGGGAAGAATCCCGGACGCGCAGTGTCATTTCGCGCAGGGCACCGATACCGTGATGCCGGCGCCCGGCACGTACACGCGGCACTCGTGCTCAGGCGGCCCGTCCTTGGCGGCCTTTTTCACCGGCGTCGCTTCCTTGGCGGGTTTCTTTGCCGGCAGCGCATCGCCGGCGGAGTCGATGACCTCGGGCACGGACGGAGCCGGGGCGCCGCTGCCCTTCGTTTTAAGCAGCTCGGCGCGGCGTTCGCGGTAAAATTTGTGAGCGGGATCGAGACCGAGCAAAGTATCGTAATCGGCAATGGCGAGATCGGGTTTGCCGATCTTCTCGTACAGGAACGCGCGCAACAATATTCCGTACTGTTCTTTCGGCTTCAGAGCGATCAGGCGCGTCAAAGCCTCCTCCTCCCCCTTGGCGTCGCCCAGCTTGCGGTACACCTCGGCTCTGTCCTGGAAGAACTGGGCGTGGTCCGGCTTGATGGCGATGCCCTGATCGAGCATGGCGAGCGCCTCGGCGGTCTTGCCTTGCCGCAAGTAGATTTGCGCTTTGACGGAATAGTAGGTCGGCTCTTTGGGATTCAGCGCGATGGCCCTGTCGAGATCGGTGAAAGCCCGCGCATCTTCGCCCATCTCCCTCCACGTCAAGGCGCGTGCGAAGATGATGCGCGCGTCGTCCGGCTTGAGTGCCAAGCCCTTCTCGAAGTCGGCCAGCGCGCGATCGTTGTCATTTGAGAGGCTGTACTGGAAACCGCGCTGCTCGTAATAGTATGGGGTGTCAGGATCGAGGGCGATCGCCTTGTCCATGTTAGCAATGACATCGGCGGCATTGTCGGAGAAGCTCGCGAGCATCGAGTAGGCTGCGGCGATGTACTTCTTGTCGAGCAATTCCTTGAGAACGACGCGGTGACAGGCGGCAATGGATTCTTCGCGGGCGGTCTTCGTTTTGCCGCGGCAGATGTCAAAGTCTTGCTGGCCGCCCGGATGAGGGGGGCCGAAAACTTGCGCCATGATGATCAGTGCCGCCCACATGGGAGCCTCCAGTAACCCGCAGCATCTTACGGGGCGCGGCGACAATCTGTCAGCGGCCACTCGCAACTGGCGACTTCACCACAAAACTCTCGACTCCTCACAGCCAAAAAGCTGCCATCTGGACCGCTTTGCGATCGCCAGCGACGTGGCGCCGGCGTTCGTTTTCTGCCGCCGCTGTGTTCCCACCCGCCGAACACCTTGATCCCACCGCCCGCACGCACTATTAGGCGGCTTCCGTGTTGGGGCGTCGCCAAGTGGTAAGGCAACGGATTTTGATTCCGTCATACCCAGGTTCGAATCCTGGCGCCCCAGCCAACGTTCGAGCGTGCTTGATCGAAGCGGCGGGCCACCTGAAGAGCGGTTGCGATGCCTGACACCTCGGCCGCCTGGTCCATCGTGGGAACTCTCGCGCCCGTGACCTGGCTCAATGCGCTCGTGCTCTGCGGGCTGCTGATCCTCGCCCTGACGCCCATATTCCGCAACTTCGCCGTCGCCGTGCCCACGCACCGCTCCTCACACCGGTCGCCGACGCCGCAATGGGGCGGTCTGGCCATCAGCGTCGCGACCCTCGGCGTGACCGCCGGCACGATGCTGCTTTCCGGGCTGTGGGACGAGGCGGCGGGCAACGGCGTGCTCACGGCGCTGCTTGCCGCCGTTCTCATGGTGTTGCTCGGCGCTGCCGATGATCACTTCGAGCTTGGCGCCTTGGCGAAGCTGGGCGTGCAGGCGGCAGCGGTTGCCTTGATGCTCGCCGCCCTGCCCGACGGCATGCGCGCGCTGCCTTTCTTTCCCCTCTGGCTCGAGCGCGGTCTGCTGTTCTTTGGCGCGCTGTGGTGCATCAATCTCGTCAACTTCATGGACGGCATCGATTGGATGATGGTGGCGGAGGTGGTGCCGGTCACCGCCGGCGTCGCCATCATCGGAGCGCTGGGGGCGCTTCCTCCCGAGGCCCTGCTCGTCGCTCTGGCACTCAACGGCGCCATGCTGGGCTTTGCGCCGTTCAATCGGCCCGTGGCGCGGCTGTTCATGGGCGACATGGGCAGCCTCCCCATCGGGCTGCTGCTCGCCTGGCTGCTTATCCTGGTGGCCGGCTCCGGGCACCTCGTGGCAGCTCTGCTGCTGCCGCTGTATTTTGTCGCCGATGCGAGCGTCACGCTGCTGCGCCGTGCGCGCGCCGGCGAGAAGCTATGGGTGGCGCATCGCACGCACTACTATCAGCGCGCCCGCGACAACGGCTTCACTAACATCGACATCGTGCGGCGCGTATTCCTGGTCAACGTCGGCCTCGTCGGACTGGCGGCGCTCAGCGTCGTCGACATGACCGCCTGGAGCAGCGCGGTTGCATTGCTGATCGGCGTCGGCCTCGTCGCCTGGCTGCTCGACTCCTTCGTGCGCGTGCGTCCATGAGCGCGCGTGTGCTCGTCACGGGCGCCTCCGGCTTCGTCGGTCGCGCCCTGGTCGATGCCCTCGCCGGCGCCGGTGATCGCGTACGCGCGGCGACCCGACAGGGTGCGGCGGCCATGTTTTCTGCGGGCGTGGAAACAGTCGCTACCGGAGATTATCGCGAACCGGTCAACTGGGCGCCGCTGCTGGCTGGCGTCGATGCCGTCGTGCACCTCGCCGGCATTGCCCACATCGGCCCCGCTATCGACGAGGTCGACTACGACCGCGTCGTGCATGCGGCAACGGCCGATCTCGCCGCCGCCTGTAGTAAGGCGGGCGTGCGCCGGCTCGTGTTCATGTCGTCGGTGCGGGCACAAAGCGGCCCGGCGGCGGCCGGCGTCCTGACTGAGGATGATGAGCCGCGCCCGACCGAAGCCTACGGCCGCGCCAAGTTGCGGGCGGAAGCTGCCGTGCGCGCGGCGGGCGTTCCCTGGACCATCCTGCGTCCGGCAATGGTCTATGGCGCGGGCGCCAAGGGAAATCTCGCGACGCTGCTGCGCATCGCCGATTCGCCATGGCCGCTGCCGTTCGCCGGGCTGGCCAATCGGCGCTCGCTCGTCAGCCTCGACAACCTGATCGCTGCCGTGCGCCTCGTGCTCGGCGCCGACATCGCCGCGCGGCAGGTGTATCTGGTCGCCGATCCGACGCCGGTGACGTTGCCGCAGATCATCGCCGCGCTGCGCCGCGGCTTTGGGCGCCCGCCGAGCCTCTACCCAGTGCCGCCGGCGGTCTTTGCGCACGCGCTGAGGTTGATCGGGCGCGACGACGTGTGGGAGCGCATCGGCGGATCGCTGGTCCTTGATCCGGGCAAGTTGATCGCCGCCGGATGGCAGCCGGATGCGGACACGCTCGGCGCCCTCGCGCGCGTCGCCGCGCAACGCTCGCGCTAGCTCAATGCTTGATCGATGCCGTTTCGACGCCGGTGCAGCCTTTGCGTGACAGGCTGTCGCTCAGTGCCGCATGCTCCGCCTTGGCCTCGTTGTATTCGGCAAGCGAAGGCGCACCTTGGTCGGACGAGCCGATGAGCCGCGCCCATGCGCTGGCCACCGTCTTCGGCAGCTCCTGCATCTCCTTGACGGCTTTCTCTGGGAGCTGCTGCATGCGCTCCTGCAATCCCACCTGGCGCGCCTGCAGCTCGCGGCATCCGAGTGCCTGCTGCTCGGTGCTCATCACATAGGTGCCGTCACCTTGATAGCCCGCCCGGGGGGCCCCGCTCAGGCCGGAAACCGTCGAGCAGCCGCCGATCGACAATGCCAGCGTGCAGGCGAGCGCCGCACGGCCAACATGTGTGGTCAAGGCGCAGCCAACTGCCATCGCTGTCGAATCTCCGATCCGAGCAGAATCTATGCACAACCTGTCGACAGGAAAATCGGCAGTACGCACATATTCAGGGGCTGTGGTTGATCGGACACGGTTTGGAGGAAATGCAAGTTTTAGCGCCGTTTGCTCGTGTTATTGGCTGCCGGCAAGGCGCATATCGGCCGCCAATGGCAGCACCAAACCGCGCGATTGCAACAGCGCGACGACACGCTGGGCAAGCTCGGCTGCGGGGGCGGACGTCGTATCGAGGACAAGGTCGGGATGCTCCGGCGCCTCGTACGGGGAATCGATACCGGTGAAGTTCGGCAGCTGCCCGGCGCGGCTCTTGGCGTAAAGCCCTTTCGGATCACGCCGCTCGCACACCTCCAGCGGGGCCGTCACGTGAATCTCCAGGAACTCGGAGCCCTCGAGCAGGCCGCGCACCGCCTCACGCTCGGCACGAAACGGCGAGATGAAGGAGCAGATGACGATGACGCCCGCGTCGACGAACAGCCGCGCGACCTCGCCGACGCGGCGGATGTTCTCGACCCGATCGGCGGCAGTGAAGCCGAGATCCTTGTTGAGCCCGTGACGCACGTTGTCGCCGTCCAGCAAATAGGTGTGGCAGCCGCGCAGAGCCAGCCACCCTTCGACCAGATTGGCGATCGTCGACTTGCCGGCGCCCGACAGGCCGGTCAACCAAACGACGCAGGGCCGCTGCTGCTTCAGCGTTGCGCGCAGGTCTTTCGTCACCGTCAGCGGCTGCCAGTGGATGTTCATGCCCCGGCGCAGGGCGAAGTCGACGGTGCCGGCAGCGACCGTCTCGCCGGTAAAAAGGTCGCAGAGCGTGAAGCGTCCGGCATGCCGAGAGCCGGCCAAGCCGTCGATCGCCAGCGGGGTATGCGTGGCGACCGTGCATACGCCGATCTCCCCGCAGGCCAGCGTGCGGGCGGGAACGCGGTGCAGGCTGTCGATATCGAGGCGGTATTTGACGGCGGTGACGCTGGCCGGCAGCTCCTGGCCGGCGAGCTTGAGCTGGTATTCGCGGCCGGGGATCACCTCCTGCGCCGACACGCAGGCGATATGCGCGGCAAACTGCTCGGTGACCTGTGTGTGGCCGGCTTCGTCTGGGTGCGCGTCGCCGTCATCGAGTGCTTCGAGGTGCGCGATGAGCGTCGGGCCATCGTAACCGTCGGTATGCTGGCCGGGAGCCGCGATGTTCTCGCCCGAGGACGTCGAGAGCGGAAGAGCGAGTGTCGAGGCGAACTCGAATTTTCCGGTGAACGCGGCGAACGCCCTGCTGGCCCGATCGAAGGCTTCGCGATCCCACGTCGCCGACGCGGGGGAATCCAACGCCAGCACGATATGGCGGACTCCGGCCGAGCGCGCACTCGCTGCAAGGCGGCGCGCTATCGAGGTGAAACCCTCGCGCATGTCGCCGAGGAGCACCAATACATCGGCAGCAGCGCTGCTCTCAGAGAGGACGTCACCTGCTTCGCTGATGGACAAGCGGGCGGAGGATTTTCTGCTGTCGATTTGGCGAGCGAGAGCCGATCGTGCCGCGCCCGGCATACCGCAGACGCTCACCTGCAGGTCGAGCATGCACGCGTTGATGGAGGCCGGGCCGTCTGACATTGGGCGTAGCGTTCCCGTTGCGGTCGACGCTCGCAAGCCGCCAGCTATGGCGCGGGGCGGCGCGGAAAGACGTGGAGGTCGAGTATCGCCTGAATCAAGGCGTGGTGGGCGACCTCGACAAATCCGTACTGGTTGGAGTTCACGTAGAAGTTCACGTCGCCACGGCCGCGCAACAGGTTGTCGGGCTGGAAGCCGCTGAAGGTGGCGATGGTCATGCCGTTGGCGCGGGCGACCTCGGCAGCCTTGAGGATGTTGACCGACTGGCCGGAGCTGGAGATCGCGATCAGCAGGTCGCCGGGAATGGCATGCAACTTGAGCTGCTCGGAGAAGACGTTGGCGTAGCCGAGATCGTTGCTGAGGCAGGTGAGCGCGGCGGGATCATTCAGCGCCAAAGCGCGTATGCCGCCGTTCTTCAGGAACTCGATGGCATGATGGCTGGCGATGGCGGCGCTGCCGCCGTTGCCGATAAGGACTACTTTGTTGCCTCTGGCGTGCGCGTTGCGCGCGGCCTCGGCGACCCACTCAAAGCCGTTCTGCATGTCGAGCGGGCGTCCCTCACGGTCGCTCACCCGCACGGCGGTCAGCGCGCGACCCAACTCTTGAAAATAGGACGAGATGGGATCTGCCGGGGTGGTCTCAACGACGCCTTTCAACACGCGTGTATCCCTCCAGGAGCAATTGAATGCCGTGCCTTAAAGGCGCGAGCCGGACGCATGGCCGCGTAAGGCGCGCGCCGTGCGCAAGTATGCGACGCGTGGCAGGATTCGTAATCGGGCGCATCCACGGCCGACGGCAACTGTCTCAAGAAATTTGTGGCGAATATGCGCATGACGCCTGCCGCCTGTTCCGTCGTCGCCGCATCGCGGCCGGGGGCCAAATATGCAAAGGAAGCCACCTGAAGGCTAACACCAAACCGCCTCGCCTTGACAGCCATCCGTGTATCACTTAGCGCCGGCTGGCGGTATTACCGGCGTCATCAAGACGCGGGCGTTCGGACCCAAGCGCTGGGAATATGACACATGCGGGTTCTGGTCACCGGCGCTGCCGGTTTCATCGGTTACCATACCGCTAAGGCGCTGCTGGCGAGAGGCGATGAGGTTGTCGGCCTCGATAATCTCAATACCTACTATGACGTTAGGCTGAAGGAGGCACGCCTCGGCCAGCTCGCGGGCATGCCCGCCTTTTCCTTCCGCAAGCTGGACCTTGCCGACCGCACGGGTGTGGAGCGGCTGTTCGCCGAGACGCAACCGCAGCGGGTTATCCACCTCGCCGCGCAGGCGGGCGTGCGCTACGGACTGGAAAACCCCCACGCGTACGTGGACGCCAACATCGTCGGCACGCTGCATGTGCTGGAAGGCTGCCGCCGGAACGGCGTCGAGCATCTCGTTTTTGCGTCATCGAGCTCGGTCTACGGCGCCAATACGGCGATGCCCTTCAGCGTGCACCAGAACGTCGATCACCCGCTCAGCATCTACGCCGCCTCGAAAAAGGCGAACGAGTTGATGGCCCATTCCTATTCCCACCTCTACCGGCTGCCGGTGACGGGCCTGCGCTTCTTCACCGTCTACGGTCCGTGGGGCCGCCCTGACATGGCGCTTTTCAAGTTTACGCGCAGCATTCTCGCCGGCGAGCCGATCGAGATCTACAACAACGGCCACCATGCGCGCGACTTCACCTACATCGACGACGTCGTCGATGGCGTCCTACGCACGACCGACCGCATCGCGTCGTCCAATCCGGCCTGGGACAGCCCCCACCCCGACCCGGCGACGTCCTCGGCCCCCTATCGCATCTACAACATTGGCAGCCACAGCCCCGTCGACCTGATGCATTTCATCGGGGTTCTCGAGAAGAACCTCGGGCGCGAGGCCAAGAAGATCTTCCTGCCGCTGCAACCGGGAGACGTGCCGGCGACTTTCGCTGATGTCGATGATCTCGTGGCCGACGTCGGCTTTTCCCCGGCGACGCCGATCGAGGAGGGCATTGCCCGCTTCGTTAAATGGTATCGCGACCATTATGGTGCGTGAGCGCCGAGGAAGATCGCGGAGGCCCGATGAACAGGATCCTGGTGACCGGGGCGCTTGGCCAGATCGGCTCGGAGTTGATGCCGGCGCTGCGTCATCGCTACGGCGCCGGGAACGTCATCGCCACGGATCTGAAAGTGCTGCCGCCGAGCGGCGCCGCCGCCATCGCGCCCTACGATCACCTCGACTGCACCGAGCCGAACCAGTTGCATGAAGCGGTGCGCCGCTACGATGTCGGCACCATCTATCATCTGGCGGCGCTGCTCTCCGCCTCCGCCGAGGCGGCGCCGCAGCTTGCCTGGACCGTCAACATGAGCGGTCTTTACAATGTGCTCGAGGTGGCGCGCGGCTACGGTTGCCAGGTGTTCTTCCCTAGCTCCATCGGCGCTTTCGGTCCGCAAACGCCGCGCGATTCGACGCCGCAAGTTGCCGTGCAGCGACCGACGACCATCTATGGCGTGACCAAGGTGGCGGGCGAGCTGCTGTGCGACTACTACGCTTCGCGCTTCGCCATCGACACGCGCGGGCTGCGCCTCCCCGGCCTTATCTCCTACGTCGCGGCACCGGGCGGCGGCACCACCGACTACGCGGTGGAGATGTTCTACCACGCCATTCGCTACGGCCGTTACACGTGCTTCCTCTCAGCCGACACGCGCCTCGACATGGCCTACATGCCCGACGCCATCGCGGGCATGATCGGCCTCATGGACGCCGACCCCGCGCGGCTGCGCTACCGCAATGCCTACAACGTCACGGCGATGAGCGTGACGCCGGAGGAGATTGCCGCCGCCATCCGCCGGCACATCCCCAAGTTCGCGATCGACTACGATGTCGATCCGGTGCGCCAGTCGATCGCCGACAGTTGGCCGCGCTCCCTCGACGACAGCGCCGCGCGTGCCGACTGGGATTGGAAGCCGCGCTACGATCTGGAGGCCATGACCGAGGACATGCTCGCCCGCGTCACGGAAAAGCTGGAAGCGCCGCGTCGCGAGCGCTGAGCCGGAGGACGCCATGCCGACCGACAGACTGACGCCGCTGCTGGAGGGAAGGCTGGAGGAGCTGCGCAGCTCGGGGCGCCTGAAGGGCGCTGAGTCGGTCACCGTCGGCATGCTGGAGCCGTCCGGCGGCAAGGGGCCGCGCT
>CAZOOS010000014.1:0-6778 GCA_964581475.1 uncultured Hyphomicrobium sp. | reverse complement strand
GCTGAGTCGGTCACCGTCGGCATGCTGGAGCCGTCCGGCGGCAAGGGGCCGCGCTTCCTCGTCGACGGGCAAGGGAAGCGGCCGTTCCTGCGCATGAACTCCAACAGCTACCTCGGGCTGTCGTTTGCGACGCGCGTCATGGAGGCCGAGGAGGAGGCCGTGCGCCGTTACGGTGTCGGGCCGGGGGCCGTGCGCTTCATCTCCGGCACCTGGGCGCCGCACGTGAAGCTGGAGGCGCGGCTCGCCGCCTTCCACGGCCGCGACGCCGGCATGCTCTTCAGTTCCGCCTATGCGACGGTGATGGGCGTGCTCTCGCCGCTCATCACCGACAAGACGGCAGTAATCAGCGATGCGCTCAATCACAACTCAATCATCAACGCCATCTCGCTGGCGCGCCCGGCCGAGAAGCGCGTCTATGCCCACCTCAACTATGACGAGCTGGAGCGGCATCTGGAGAGCCTGGCGCGAACCTGCGCACGTGCTGTCGTCGTCACCGACGGCGTCTTCAGCATGCGCGGCGATCACGCCGACCTCAGCAAGATCATGCAGATCGCCGCCAAGTACGATGCGAGCTACGCCGAGAACGTTATCGTCGTCGCCGACGACTCGCACGGCGTCGGCGGCTTTGGCGCGCGCGGACGCGGCACCGAGGAGGTCGTCGGCGCCAAGGTCGATGTGCTGATCGGCACCCTCGGCAAGGCGTTCGGCGTCAACGGCGGCTACGTCGTCGCCGCCAAGCCACTGATCGCCTACCTGCGCGAGACATCGCCGTTCTACATCTACTCCAACCCCATCACGCCCGGCGAAGCCGAGGCGGCCCGCGTCGCCGTCGAGCGCGTCGACAGTCAAGAGGGGCGCGGGCTGCTCGATCATCTGCGCGCGATGACACAGCGGTTCCGCGACGGCCTGCGCGCGCTTGGGCTGGAGACGGTCGAGGGTCAGCATCCGGTCGTGCCGCTGCTCGTGCGTGACACGGGGCGCACCGCGGCGCTCGTTGCCCATCTGCGCGACAGCGGCATCCTCGCCACGGGCCTTGCCTTTCCCGTCGTGCCGAAGGGGAAGGAAGAAATTCGCTTCCAGGTCTCGGCCGACCACACGGCAGCCGATATCGACGAGGCGCTGGCAGCGTTGGCGCAGTTCCACGACAAGGGACAACGGGCATGAAGTTCAAGGACGAGACGCGCTACGAGTTCCGCCGCTTCGGCGAGGACTTCACCATCATGCGCGATCGCTTTGCCGCGCTCGGTCCTGGCAAGAAGCAGCACGCCAGTCGCGAGACGTACATCGTCACCCGCCTCAACATCGAATCGAACGTCAAGATCCGCGCCGGCCGGCTGCAGGTGAAGACGTTGCGCGGAAGGCTGCAGGCGCTCGAAGAGTGGGCGCGGCCGCTCGATGCGGATTTTCCTGTATCGGTCGAGGAGATCGAGAGCGTCGTCATTCCAGCGCTGGGGCTCGACCTCGAGATTGGGCGGGGCGGGGCTCTCACGGAGGGCGCGCTGTTGGCCGTCGTTGCCGGCCAGCCGGCCTTGGCGACGGCCAAGGTCGACAAACAGCGTACCCTCTACGATCTCGGTAGTTGCATTGCCGAATACTGCGAGCTGCGCATTGGCGACGACAAACTAGAAACCGTCGCCATCGAGACGCTGGATGCCGAGGCTGCGTTCGCCGTGCTCAACAAGGTCGGCCTCGGCGAGGCGCAGAACGAAAGCTATGCCGAGCTCCTGCAGCGGCGGCTGTTCTGAGCGAGACCCTGTTCAGCGCACGAGCTGCCCGCGCAACTCACCCTTCGGGAAGCCGGCCGTGCGCACGACGATTGACCATTCGCCGGCGAGCAATCCCTCGGCCTGCTTGTCTCCCAGCAGCGCCGATCCTTCGAACGGGCTGTCGATCGCCTGCAGACGCACCATGCCGCGGCGGGGCCCGCTCGGTGCCCCATGGAAGCTCGCCGACGTCGCGTACGTCGCGACGCCCTTGTACGAGCCGTTCCAGGTGAGCCTTTTGCTGTCGGTGTCATAATCGGCAACGAGATTACCGGAGGCCTGGCTGCCGGTGCCGGCGACCGGGAGTAGGGTCGCGGTGAAACGCACCGTCTCGGCGCGCGCTCCAGTACTCAGGCACGCGATAAACAGCGCCAACGGGAAGATGGCCGTGAACCTGGTTGTGGCGGGCATTGATCGTTCTCCCTGGGCATCGACGTCGCCCACAATTCACAGCCTTTTTGCCGGGACCGTGACATGTCCATTTATGCATGCCCGCGGGTGTCGCGAAAGCCTGCAATCTCAGCGCTGATCGCGGCTCTGGGGGCTGGCCCATCCGGCGATTTGGCGCTAAGTGCTCTGCAGCGAATTGTGCTTTCCCCACGAGAGGTTCGGCCATGACAGAAGAGCTTGCGAAAATCGCTGCAGCGCTGGTTGCACCCGGCAAGGGAATCCTCGCCGCCGACGAGAGTTCGGGTACGATCAAGAAGCGCTTCGATGCAATCGGCGTCACCTCCACCGAGGACACGCGCCGCGACTACCGCGAGATGCTGTTCCGTGCCGGGGAGGGCATGAAGAACTACGTCTCCGGCGTCATCCTCTACGACGAGACCATCCGCCAAAAGGCCAAGGACGGCACGCCGCTGGTCGACGTCATGAAGGCCGCCGGATCGATTCCCGGTATCAAGGTCGACGCCGGTGCCAAGCCGCTCGCCGGTCCGCACGTCAAGATCGAGACGGTGACGGAGGGCCTCGACGGCCTGCGCGAGCGCCTCGCCGAGTACCACCAGCTCGGTGCCCGCTTCGCCAAGTGGCGCGCCGTCATCACCATCACCGACGAGTTGCCGTCGTGGAATTGCATCAAGGCCAACGCGCACGCCCTCGCCCGCTACGCCGCACTGTGTCAGGAAGCCGGCATCGTCCCCATCGTTGAACCCGAGGTGCTGATGGATGGCGCCCACTCTGGCCACACCATCGAGCGCTGCTACGAGGTGACCGAATGGACGCAGCGGACGGTGTTCCGCGAACTGTACGACGCGCGCGTCGCCTTGGAGGGCATGGTCCTCAAGCCGAACATGGTCATCGCCGGGCAGAAGTGCCCCAAGCAGGCGAGTGCCCAGCAGGTGGCCGAGCTCACCGTCAAGTGCCTGAAGGCCACCGTGCCGGCCGCCGTTCCCGGCATCGCCTTCCTCTCCGGCGGCCAGTCGGACGAGCAGGCGACGGAGAACCTGTCGCTCATCAATCAGGTTGGCGATCTGCCTTGGAAGGTTACCTTCTCCTATGGGCGGGCGCTGCAGGCTGCGGCGCTGAAGGCCTGGAGCGGCAAGTCCGAGAACGTCGCCGCCGGCCAGCGCGCCTTCACGCATCGGGCGCGCATGAACTCGCTGGCGGCGCTCGGAAAGTGGAACCAACAGCTCGAAAAAGCCGCCTGATACAACTCAGATCGCGCGTGCGCCACGGTTCAGGGGTCCGGCGCCTTTGAACCGCTATTGAGGCGCGGCAATAGGGCAGTCGTTTACCCGCTTCTGCAAACCTCGCCCCGACCTACATATCCGAAGTCCCTAGCAGCCCGAACGTGGAGATGACCAATGCACGTAACAATGGAGCACGCCCTCGAGGCGGCCGAAGCGGCGCGTAAAGAGGCGGTCAAGCTGAAGACCCAGATGTGCATCGCCGTCGTCGATTCCGGCGCCAACCTGAAGGCGTTCGTGCGCATGGACGACGCTTGGGTCGGCTCCATCGACATCGCCATCAAGAAGGCGAAGACGGCCGTGTTCTTCGGCATGCCGACGGGCGAGATCGGCAAGCTCTCGCAGCCCGGCAAGTCGCTCTTCGGCATCGAGCACTCCAACGAGGGCCTCATCACCTTCCCCGGCGGCCTGCCGATCGTCGATGAAGAAGGCGTGCTGGTCGGCGCCATCGGCGTCAGCGGCAGCTCGGTCGAGAACGATAACAAGGTGGCGGAGGCCGGCCTCAAGGTCGTGGGCGTCAGCGTCAGCGACCTGCCGGCGCATCCCTGGCGCACCTGAGCCGCCGCGCGAGCAACGAAAAGGCGGGGCATTGCCCCGCCTTTTTTCATTCAGCCATCGGTCAGCGGCTCACATCTTCTCGACGTGATCGGCCATGTTGCCGACGAGGCGCACCCGATAGGTGGCGTTGTCGCACGTCAGGATCCACACCGGCGCATCCGGCTTGGACGCCTGCGGGTCGCGCTTGGCACTCTGCGGGTTGGTGCAGGGGAAGCCCTGCTTGCGGATCTGCACGGCGATGATGTCGGCCGGCACCTCATCGTCCGCTGCTTGCGCCGCCTGCTGCACTTGCGCTTGCGCGTCAGGAACGCCGGAAGTCATCGCATTGAGGGCGAGGCCAACGCCAAGCGCCATCACCGGAAACAGGCCCAACATATTCATATCCCGGCTCCCACGCCCTCTGAGGCACCGGCGTCAGCGTGTCGCCGCCGCCTCGTGCGCGCGCCGCCCAGCCAGCGCGAGGAAAACATAGCTCCAACCAGAAAATATAAGGTTGATGCCGGCGAGAAGACCGAGCGCCCATTCGGCCGATGAGGGAAGCGACAGGGCGATCATGACGCCGACGGCGAGGGCGGCGAGACCGCTGAGGAGCAGAAAGCCCCAACCCTCGTGCGGGCGCACGCGGATCGCCTGGATAACCTCAAAGATGCCTTCGGCGATGAACATCACCGAAAGCAGGATGGCCAGCGTGATGAGGCCGGTGAGGGGGAAGAAGGCGAGGTAGGCACCAACTAACGCGTAGAGGATGCCGACCAGCAACTCCCACAGGAACCCTTGCCAGCCGGGAGCCTGGAAGGCGTGCACGATCATCATCACGCCGCCAATGAGGAACAGCCAGCCGAGCATGATCTTGACGGCGATGGTGCCGAGCAGCGGGAAGGCGATGGCGGCGAGGCCGGCAACGATGAGGACGATGCCGAGGGCGAGGAACCAGCCCCACTTTTCGGTGATCATCCGGCGGGTATCCGCCAATCGCATCTCGAGGTCGGAGACTGTCATTGGTTGTGCCACGGCGGTCCACCCTGTGCTGAAATTCCCGCGTGGTTATAGCAGAATCGACCGCTGATTCGCGCGGCTTCATGATTCTATGGTGGCGCGAGTGCCAACACCCGTTTCAAGATCGGTCGGGCAACAGCAGCGCGCTACGGATGCGGCGCAACGCGCGCGCAACCAGGCGAAATGCTTTCGAATATTCGGCTAATTTCTCTGCCGCCGTTTAGGCGCCGGGCAATGCAACTCTGCCCGGGATGATGTCAGCCGCCCGCCTCGCGGCGAGCGGCTGCAACTCATCGATTGCGCGCCAGCAGCGGCGTGATGCGCCGGACGGCGACGCGGCGATTGACGCGTTCGGCACGCAAGGTCGGGATCTTCAGGAACTCCTCGCCGTATCCCTGGGTGACGAGATTTTCCGGCGGCACGCCGAACGTCTCGGTGAGGATGATCGCCACCTCCTCGGCGCGCCGATCCGACAAGGTGAGATTGTCGATGTCGGAGCCGACCGCATCGGTGTGACCTTCGATCAGGAAGATCTCGTCGGAACGCCGGTCGAGCACGCGGTTGATGCGTTGGCGATGCGCTCCAGGCGTCGATACTGGTCGTAGGGCACCTGCCAGGCACCGAACTCGAAGTTGACCGTATCGAGATCGATGCGGCGCATGCGGTCGCGCAGGTAGGTGTTGTAGCGAATCTCCTCCAGCGAATAGCCGCGGTCGAGACGTTCGATCGGGCCGTCCATGAGGGCGTCGTAGATGTCGGCGTCGGAGGCGCGCTGGTAGTCGACGATATAGCGCTCGCGCGGCATGCGCAGCACCGGCGGACGCAAGTCGAGAATGATAGGACCGCCGCCGCGGAAGCGGCGATTGTCGATGAGGTTCGTCTCGCGGCCGTCGCGGCCGCGGCGATAGCGGCGTTGCAGGCGCCCGGATGAATCGAACTCCGAGAACACCTCGATGCCGCCGGGCCGGATGGCGATGGTCAGGTTGCCGCCGTCACGGCGGCGCTCGGTGCGCACGTCGCGCGAGGTGCGGCGCAGGCGTTCGCCCTCGTCGTGGCGGATAATGGCGGGTGCGCCCTTCTCCTGCACAATGGTGCGGCCACCCTGCTCCTCGATGATGGTGCGCTTACCCTCGACGCGCTGACGGCGCCCGCGCTTCACCTCGTCGATGCTGCCTTTGCCGCCGAACTGGCGGCGGTCACGGCCGGGCGCCGGCGCAGGCGGTGCGCCCGCGGCGGGCGGCGGCGCCGCCTGAGGCGGCTGTTGCGGCACGACTTGTTGCTGCGGAGGCGCTGGGGGAGCGGGCGGTTGCGCCTGCTGCGCCGGATCGGGTCCGCCGCGACCGCGGTCATCTCCGCGACGTTCGCCGCGATCCTTGTCCTGGCTTTGCGCGGCAGATGGCGGCGTTGGGGCCGCAGGAGGTTGCGCCTGCTGCACAGGAGGAGGCGCCGGAGGCTGCGCTTCCTGCACAGGGGGAGGTGCGGGCGGCGGTGCTGGCGGCTGAGCTTCGCGTACCGGTGGTGGGCCGTAGGTTCCGGGACCATCGCTGCCGCGATCGCGGCCACGACCACGGCGCTCGCCGCGTTCCTTATCGTCGCTCTGCACGGCGGGCGGCGGGGCTGGCGCGGGCTGTTCTGCGCGCGGCGGGGACGGCTGCTCGGCCTTGGGCGCCGGTGGCGTCTCGGGCGCGGCGGGAGGTGGCGCCGGCTCGGCCTGCGGAGGCGGCGGTGGCGGAGGAGGCGCCTCGGACTTAGTTGGGGGCGGCGGCTGCGGTG
>CAZOOS010000013.1:0-31552 GCA_964581475.1 uncultured Hyphomicrobium sp. | reverse complement strand
TGCAGATGGCGCCGATGTCGCCGAAGTGGTTGGCGAGACGCTCGAGCTCGGCCATAAGCGCCCGCAAGTAGATGGCGCGCGGTGAAACCTTCAGCGCGAGCGCCGCTTCCACGGCCTGAGCGAATGCGATCCCATAGGCGACAGTTGAGTCGCCCGAGACGCGGCCGGCGAGCTTCGCGCCGCGTTCGAGAGGTGCATCTCGCATCAACCCCTCGATCCCCTTGTGCACGTAGCCGAGCCGCTCCTCGAGGCGAACGATCGTCTCCCCGTTGGCCGTGAAGCGGAAATGGCCGGGCTCAATAATTCCGGCGTGCACGGGCCCCACGGCGATTTGATGCATCGGCGCGCCGTCGGCCTTCAAGAATTCGTAGGGAATACCCGTCGGCGGGACGGGCTGGCACGCCCCGAGGGGTTGCGCGACGCCCCAGCGGCCATGGTCGAGCCACGGGCGCACGTCAGGCGACCCCTCTGGCTCCAGCCCGTAGAGGTCGCGGATCGCCCGCTCCAGCCGCAACGCCGGCGGATGCGTGAGGCCGACGGACGGAAAGCGTCGTTTGCGAGGAACGAAACTGATCACGACGATCTCGGCGGAGCCAATGAGGGCCATGTGCACAGCCTCCCCATCGCTCCACAAGCCCGCGAGGGTGGCCTCGCCGGCAGCAATGCCGACGATCGCTTGGCGCCACGTATCAACGTCGACGACAACACGCGGCCAGGGGCGATGGGCGTCGATACGCCTGCCATGCTTCGTCAATGCCGACACGAAAGCCATGGCGCGTTCCTTCCTCACCCCAACAGGCGGGCGACATTCTGAAACCAAGTGACGAGCGGACCTGGGAGATAGATGCCGGCTGCAAGCACCAGCGCAAGATGGGCAAAGAGCGGCAGGTAGGAAGCCTCGACGGGAGCCATGCTGCCGGTCGGTTTGCCGAAAGCCATAGTGCCCAGACGAAGCATCAGAGCGCCCAAGGCGACGAGAATGCCGAACACGAGGGGAATCGCCAGGAGCGGCTCGCGGGCAAACGTCGAGCTGACGATCAAGAACTCGCTCATGAATATCCCGAGCGGCGGCAGGCCGGCGATGGCCACGACCCCGACCACGAGACCCCAACCCAAGAGCGGGTGGCTCTCGGTCAGTCCGCGGATCTCGGACAGCCGCTGCGTTCCCTTGACCTGCGATATATGGCCCACCGCAAAGAAGATCGCCGACTTGGTCAGGCTATGCATCGTCATGTGCAAGAGGCCTGCGAAGTTGGCGAGTGGGCCGCCCATGCCGAAGGCGAAGGTAATGAGACCCATGTGCTCGATCGAGGAGTAGGCGAACAGGCGTTTGATGTCGCGCCGCTGGTAGAGCATGAAGCCCGCGAAGACGAGCGATAAGAGCCCCATGGCGACCATCAGCGGGCCAGGAGCGATCGCCGCTGGGTTGGCAGCAAGCAACATCTTGAAGCGCAACACGGCATAGAGCGCCACGTTGAGGAGCAGTCCCGAAAGGACCGCTGAAATCGGGGTAGGGCCCTCCGCATGCGCATCGGGGAGCCAGGCGTGCAGCGGTGCAAGGCCGACCTTGGTACCGTATCCCAGCATCAGGAAGACGAACGCAACGTTCAGCATCTCGGGGCTGAAATCCCGAGCCTTGTCGATGAGCAAAGTCCACACCATGGCATCGTGGCCCTCGCCAATCACCGGTCGCGCAGCCATGTAAACGAGGATTGTGCCAAACAGCGCCAGCGCGATGCCGACGCTGCCGAGAATGAAATATTTCCACGCCGCTTCCAGCGCCTCGGGGGTGCGATAGATGCCGACCATCAAAACGGTAGTAAGCGTGGCAAGCTCGATCGCCACCCACATGAGGCCGATGTTGTTGGCGAGCAGGCCGAGGTTCATGGCGAACATGAGCGCCTGATACATCGCGTGATAAAAGCGCAGGTGAATCGGCGTCAATCTGCCGATCTCGATCTCGTGCGCGATGTAGGTCGCGCTGAACACGCTTGTCGTCAGCCCTACGAATGTCCCAAGCACCACAAAGACGACGTTGAGGTCGTCGACGAAGAGATAGGGGCCGGGAGCCGGGCGCACGAAGAGCAGCGACAGCGCCGCAAGAAACGTCAACAGCGTCGCCAGCACGTTAAGTCGAGCTGTCAGCCTGTAGCCGGGGAGCAGCGCCAGCAGCAGAGCCGACACGCTGGGAATGACGAGGATGGCGACGACAGGCTCGAGTGGCAGCCGCGCGAGATCGAAACTCATCGCCGGTCACCGCGAAATTCGTCGATGATCTGCACGTCGACCGAATCGAACCGCTCGCGAATGCGGAACAGGAAGACGCCGATCACGATAAAGGCGACGAGCACCGAGAACGCCACGCTGATCTCAACCACCAGCGGCATGCCCTTGGCTCCGGCAGCCGCCAGGATGAGGCCGTTCTCCAGCGACATGAAGCCGACAATCTGGCTAACGGCGTTGCGCCGCGTCACCATCATCAAGAGCCCCAACAACACTACGGAAAGCGCAAGCGCCAAATCCTCGCGCGCCAGCGGCTCGGCGCCGGCGGTCGCCCGCAACATGACGACCATCGACAGGGCCACGAGCCCGATCCCCAAAAGCATGGTGGGCGCGATACCGCCAACCGTCTCGATCGTGCGGTGGATGCCGAGCCGCACGACGACACGATGCAACGCTACGGGAATGACGATGGCCTTGAGCACGAGCGCAATCGCGGCCGTTACGTAGAGATGCGGCGCGTTCTGAATATAGGCTTGCCACGATACCGACAGCGAGAGCACCACGGCATGCAGCGCAAAGACGTTGAGGAGGCTGAACATCCGATCCTGGTAGAGCAGCATGAAGCTGACGAGCACCATGCCCCCAGCGAGCATGTGGGCGACGTCGAGGTCGAAGGTTCCCATCAGAAGCTCCGCGAAATGAAAAGCAGCAGCGTGCCGAGGAGACCAAGCATGAGGGCCACGCCGAGAAACTCCGGCACGCGAAAGACGCGCATTTTGGCGATCGAGGTCTCGAAGAGCGCGAGCAGGAACCCTCCGGCCAAAAGCTTGCCCGCGTAGCTAACAGCGCCGATCGCATATGCCGCGGCGCCGCTGCCTGGCGCTGCAATGCCCCACGGGAAAAAGATGCAGGCGATGAGGGAGATATAGAGCAGCAATTTGAGCGCTGCGGCGAGCTCGAGCACGGCCAGGTGACGGCCCGAATACTCGAGCACCATCGCCTCATGCACCATCGTGAGCTCAAGGTGCGTGGCCGGGTTGTCGACGGGGATGCGCGCGTTCTCGGCCAGCGCGACTATGATGAGCGCGATCAGCGCCATCCCAAGCGAGACTCGCAAGGTGACATTGGCGAGCATGAAGTCGGCCACCGCCGATAGTTGTGTTGAGCCCGCGACGAGGGCGACGGTGAACACGATCATGATCATGGCCGGCTCTGCGAGCGAGGCAAACATCATCTCGCGACTAGAGCCGATGCCGCCGAAGCTCGTGCCGACGTCCATGCCGACGAGAGCGAGGAAGAACCTCGCGGAGCCCAGCAGCGCCGTGATCGCGATCAGGTCCGCCGCCCAGCTAAACTCCAGTCCCGTGGCAAAGGTCGGTATCAGGGCGGCGGCGACCCACGTCGCAGCGAAGATCAAGTAAGGGCCGCTGCGAAAGAGCCACGACGCATTATCAGCGAGCACGACCTGCTTGCGGATCAGCCGCAGCAGATCGCGATAGGGCTGGAGGATAGGAGGCCCTTGGCGGCGTAGGAGCTGCGCCTTCACCTTGCGGGTGAACCCCAGCAGAAACGGGGCTAGGCTCAACACCAGGAGCATCTCCCCGCCTTGAACGGCAAGCCTCGCGATCAAGTCCATATCGCCACCACGAGCAGCAGCCCGACGAGCGCGCCGAAAACGAGACTGAGGTACTGGCGGATGGACAAGAACTGCAGGGTGTTCATCCTTTCGGACGCGAACGCCACCCAGCCTTCGATCGGTGCGTAGATCAGGTCCCAGACCACATCGAGCAGCCTGATGTCGATGCGCGCCGGCCGCGCATCGCCCGGCAGGGGCATCTCAACCCGCTCACGCGCGAGGAAGACACCTGCGAACACGCGGCGCAGCGGCTGCGCGAAGCTGTCGGCCGTGTACTGGGTCGCCGGCCGCGGATCTGGATAGCCGCAGTCCCAGGCCGGGCCACGGCGGACGGCGCGCGAGGCGAAACGATGAATGGCCTCGACGGCGAGCATTGCCGAAAACGCGATGAAGGCGAAGACGAGCAGCCCGTTATAGGAGCTCCGGCTCTCGGCCACCGGTACGATGGAGTACCAGGGCAGAGTGGCTTGTTGCGGCATGCGCTGCCCGACGAGATCCTGGGCGACAGGCCCAAGCGCGTCGATGACGAACCCCGGAAGAATGCCGGCAAGCAAGCACAGGCCAAGCAGTATCGACATCGCCGCCAGGGAGAAAGCGTCCGTCTCCCGGGCATCGGCCGCAGCGTCCGATCGTGGCCGCCCGAGGAACGTTATGCCGTAGGCGCGCACAAAACAGGCCGCCGAAAGCGCCGCGCCAAGCGCCAGCATCGCACCGGCGGCCGGCACCAGGAGCTTCAGTCCCCACTCGGGGAGATCGGGACTGAGCAAGACGGCCTGGAACACCAGCCATTCGGATACGAACCCATTGAGCGGCGGGAGCGCGGAGATGGCGACGCAGCCGCCCAGGAAGACGAACGCCGTCCACGGCATGCGATGAATGAGCCCGCCGAGCTTTTCGATATCGCGCGCGCCCGTGGAGCCGAGCACGGCTCCCGCGCCGAAGAACAGCAAGCTCTTGAAGAGCGAGTGATTGAAAGCGTGAAGCAGCGCCGCAGTAAAGGCGAGCGCCGCCGCTGCGGTCATGTCATTCGCCTTGAAGGCAAGGGCCAATCCCAACCCGACGAAGACGATGCCGACGTTCTCGACCGTGCTGTAAGCCAAGAGCCGCTTGAGATCGCGCTGCATGACCGCATAGAGCACGCCAAGCACGGCAGTCACGCTGCCGAGCACCAACACCACACTGCCCCACCACCACACCGGCTGCCCGAGCAAATCGAATACGATGCGGATGAAACCGTAGATTGCGACCTTGGTCATGGCGCCGCTCATCAATGCCGAGACATGGCTCGGAGCAGCCGGATGGGCGAGCGGCAGCCACACGTGCAGAGGCACGAGCCCGGCCTTGGAGCCGGCTCCCAACAGAACGAGCCCGAGCACCAGTCCACGGTGCCAATCGGCTGCTTCTGCACCGCGCATATCGGCGAAGGCGTAGTTTCCGGCCGGGCCGGCGAGCAGCCCGAACGCCAGGAGCAGCGCCAGGGTGCCGAAGCTCGCCATCACGATATAGATGTAACCGGCACGCCGATTATCGGCATCGTGATGGTAGGTCATCACCAGGAGCCATGACGTCAGCGACATGAACTCCCAGGCGAAAAGGAAGCTGAATGCGTCGGCCGCGAGGACGACGAGATTCATGCCGGCGAGGAAGGCGGGATAGAACGGCAGCACGCGGTCCGGGGTATTTTCGTGCTCGCCGTAACCAAGCGCGTAAAGACTAGCTGCCGCTGCTGCGAGATTGACGACCGCCTGGAAGAAGGCAGCCAGAGCATCGATGGCGAAGCGGGCACCGATCCAGGGTATGCCGACTGGGAGTTCGATCGTCTCCACACGGCCGTCACCTAGGAGGAGCGCACCGCATGCGGCGAATAGAACGACGAGGCTCACCAGCAGGCATGCCGAATAGATCAGGCGGGATCCGATCGCGATCCGCTCCGCGGCCACTCCCAGCACGGCGATGACGAGCAGCGCCGCTACGCCCCACAAGGTTACCGTAACTGCCATCGCCAGTTACCTCTGCTGTGAGGACACCGCACGGGAGTCGCGTCGAAGCATTCTGTTGCACCCTCTCAGTCGGGGCCGGCCTTGAGGCGGATGCCGCGGCCACCCGATAAGCTGGCTGCTCCTTCGGCGATGAGCTCGACGCCGGCCCCGTCCAAGGCGGCTACGAGCTTCGTCAACGAATCGACGTTGCCGCGCACCACGCCATCGCTCGCTTCCATGCGTTGAATAGTCGGCAGCGAGAGGCCCGCGAGCTCAGCGAGCTTGCGCTGATCTATTCCAAGCAAGGCGCGCGCGCCTCGAAGCTGGGCGGACGTGATCATGCGCTACATATTAGTATTGATGTCTGGCACATGATAATTGCCTGCCAGTACGCGTGTCACTCGGAAACCTGGCGAAAGGGGCCAGAGCCTGTGGATTTCGCATGGGCCGAGAACCTGATGCGTCGAGTCGCCGCCGTGGCCGCGCAAATACCGAATACTTGCGTGGCGCACCCCCCGTATGCCGAACGCAGAATCTGGAATCTAAAGGGGTCGAGGATGGCTGGCTCCGGACGCGACCAACCTCGAATCCCGCATGTCGGCGCGGGTGCGCTGTCCGGCCTCTTACACTGTCCTCCTTGTTGCCACGGCTCAACGTCCCGACGATCTGCTCGGACGGATCGTGCAGACGTGGGTCGCATTCACGGAACGCTTCGTCGAGCTGGCGGACTTTCGATCGAAGCTTACAACCGACCGCTTCGGGCCCAGAAGCGGAAGTCGTCAGCCTAAGAAAAGTGCATCGGGTCGATTGTTGTGCGGCCGGTCTGCGAGATCCGCTTCGCGGAACCGCTCCCCTTAACCCTGACGGGAGAATTCGACTTCCCGCGTCTTAAGACCAGTCCTAGGGCATTAGACCCCATTCACGGCGTTGGGTTTCCGATGCTATCGGAATAAGGGCATTCGGACGATCTTGAACGGACTTTTTTTCTGCGCGACGACCTCGGAGTGGGCATGGGGGAGCAACCGCAAACCGGCACTCTGGAAAGAGCACATCGAGGTGCCGCGCAAGTATTTTCCAGGCTATCAGACGACGCTATGCGAATGGGCGAGCGGCCACGCGCGTATCTGATCGCTTTGATTGCGACCGGGGCCTTCATCGCCGCGCTCACGGTGCTCCTGCCATTCAATTCTCCCGCTGCGATTTTTCTTCTGGACTATGGGAGCGGCTCGCTCTTCGAGAACACCTATCCGCTGACGATCCAGAACATCCTCTATGTTCTGGTCGCAATTGGTCTCGCCGAGTTGTGGGTGCGCTGGCACGCGGCGACGCGCGAATATCAGCTCCTGGCCCTGGGGCTCTTTCCCGAAGACGACCACACGATGCTTTCGATCGAAGAGCTCGGGCCGATCCGAAGGCGGTTGAACCCTTATCTAAAGTCCGGCGCTTTTCTTCCCGGACTGGCCGACCTTGTTCTGTTGCAGATGTCGACCACGCGCTCGATCGAACAGGCGACGACGGCGATGTCGAGCAAGCTCGAGCTTGCCAGTCATAGGCTCGATCTCGAGTACCAATTGCTGCGCTATATCGCCTGGCTCATCCCGACGATGGGCTTCATCGGCACTGTCGTCGGGATCTCTCTGTCCTTGAAAGGTCTCGGCACGAACTCAACGCAGATCGACATGGGCCCGATCGTCGCCGGGCTGGCCATCTCGTTCAACACGACGATCATCGCTCTCATGGAGAGCGCCTTCCTGATGTTGCTCCTCAACGTGACGCAGCGGCGCGAGGAGCTTTCGCTCAATGCCTCGGCCGACTATTGCCTGACCAATCTCATCAATCGCGTGTACGTCCCGGATTGAGGAAGTCGAGGCTGCATGGCGTTTCGAAGAGTCAATCGTCAGATCGAGGTCTTCGACATCTCGCTTATGGCCGTGGTCACCAAGGCCATGGGCGCGTTCCTCGTGCTCATGATCCTGCTGATGCCCTACTACCGCAGCGCGCCCGCCTACCAGAAGCCGGCCGAGGATATACGCCGGGAGCTCGACAGTCTCAGGAAGCGTCTTGCCGAGATGCAGCAAAACCTCGGCCGTTTCAAAGAGGACCCAGAGCCACTCAAGCGCGAGCTCGCAGCCGCGCTGGAGCAGATCGACCGGCTGAAGGTCCAGATCACGGGCCTCGAACGCCAGCTTGACCAGGCGTGGGCGCAGGTGACCCGGCTCCAGAACGACGTGACAAAGCTCGAAGCACTGCGTCAGCAGCTTGAAGCTGAGAAGGCTGCGCTCGCGGAGGAGAAAGCAAAGGCCGAGCAAGTGCGCGACGAGCTCGACAAGCGTCTCTCGGCGGTCCTACCGCTCTTCGACTCCGCGGCGGCCAAGTCCGGCATAATGGCGATCACGCGCCTCAATCGGGACGTCAAATGCCTGAAGCTGATCCCAGAAGATCCGGAGGAGAGAGCGCGCGTGAGGATGTACACGCTAGTGCCCAAGGATGTGCCGGGACCGACGCCGGAGTCGACCGCCATCATGGCCAAGCTCACCGATAATGCCGGCCATCATGGGACTGTCCACGGAGACGCTGGAATCGCAAAAGCGATGGCTCCTAGATCGAAGCTAGTGAAGAGCGATTTCCAATACGAGGAAAGCATCTCGTATTCGATCGAGCGCGGACACAACCAATCGCAGGTCTTTATCGTCGTGGATCTGCCGCGCGAAGGGGCCGCGTGTGACGCCATGGCATCCTTACTGCTTATAATTTTCGACTCTTACATTCAGCCGCTCACGTTGCCGACGGTTCAGTCCTCGACCACACGCCCCGTCAAACGCCTTCTGGCGGTGCTCGATTTGCAAGGATTCCCCGAGGACCTTGTTCGGGAACCGACCGGTGCCGATGTGGCGCTCCTGAAGGAAAAGTTCAAAATCGACGTCGATATCAGCGACGCGACGACGAGCGCGCCGGATGTAAAGATCAGTCCCCCATTGGCACCGAGTGCGCCGTGATGGCCCGTTACGTCCGCTGTATCGAAGGTCATGTGTTCAATGCGGAGGACTCGACCGTCTGCCCAAAGTGTGGCGCGTCGATCTCCGCGACCGAATCGCCCAAAGACCCGAAAGACACGTCTCGCACCGATCGCGATGCGTCAACCAAGCTCAAGAGCAAGAAGACGACACTCGGAGTATGGCCGCTTGCTGCCCGGCAGCCGAGGGCAGCCATGGCTCTGATCGCCCTGATCGGCCTCATCGCTTACACGCAATGGGCCAACGTCTCCGACTGGCTGTACTGGGAGTTCGCCGCCGAGGATCAGCCGCCAACGACCATGAAGCCGTCTGCAAGTAGCGTGGCCGACACTCCGCAAGCGCAACCTGCCGAGGCGAGCCCGCCGTCTCCCGCCAGTTCTGCACCGAACCCGGCGCAGGAGAACGCCTCTCCACGCGAGCCGCTCGCGAGCAACGAAGATGTTGCGCAAGCGTCGCTTTCTGAGAGCGACCGGGCGGCGATAAACAGGGAATACGGCGCGCTCATCAAGTTCCTGCAGGCCGAGCGGCAGATCAACTACGCCTCCGATGCGTCGCTTCCATGGTCGGCGCCAACCAAGCTCGCCATGTTCGGCGACGACAAATCAACGATCGCCATCGACGCCGACGTGAAAGCCGCCGCCGATGAGGGGCGGTGGAGTGCGGACGCCGTTGCCATGGCGGTGCTGCTCGGCGGCTATGAGAGCGTGCAGGAGGACGACGTTTCGGCGGCCATGACGCAATTCGAGACCGCGGTCCGTCTCGATTGTCCAATGGCCTTGCTCTACCTCGGCTTGTTGCACAGGATGTGCGAGCTCAAGCATCCTCTGTGTGACAATGGCGATGGGTACCGTTGGCTCAGGCTCTCCGCCGAACGCGGCAACGCCAACGCGGCCTACAAGACCGCCATCTTCTTCAGCGCCGATAGCACGCAGGAAGAACGCGCCGACGCAGCACGTTTCTTCCGCATTGCCCTGGAGCATGGCGATCCCGAAGCGCTGGATCTCGCCCGTCGGGCGCAGAGCGGCGATCGTGCAGCGATGGATGAGCTTGCCGAGTACGCCCTCAAACCCGGCGAAGTGCCGCTCTCGAGCGCGGCGCTGTTCAATGCGCGTTCGAAGTCCAATCCTGCCCAGGTTGCGGTCCAGTTGCTGCAACGCGCGAGTGCCGGCGACAATATGGCGATGTTGGCATTGGCGGCTATGGCCTCCGGCAAGGAAGTTTTGTCGTTGTCGCCGGCCTCCCAGGCCGAGTTGGTCCGGGAATCGGCGCGGCGCGGCAACCTGGTCGCCATTTTCCGCCTTGGCGAATTCCTTGTGGCAGCCGAGCCCGGTGTCCAAAACTTCAGTGAAGCCGCGCTTTGGTTTGCCGCGGCGATCGCATTTAGCGAAAGAGGCAGCAGCGCCCGGAAGGAAGCGATGGAGCGGTACGCGGAGGCTGTGAGCAAGCTGTCTGAGGGGCAAAGAAGGACGCTCACCACTCTCGTCAAGCGCATCGCCCCGCAAGCCTTGGCTGGCGGCCTGTGAGCCGAGCGATGGTCATGAGGTGGCGCTGATGGCACGCTATGTCCGGTGCATCGAAGGGCACGTGTTCGACGCGGAGGCATCGGACATATGCCCGAAGTGCGGCGCATCAATCTCGCCAGCGGCAAGCGCTCGGACCAAGAGCCCGCCAGATGAGACTGTGGTCGGCGGCAACAGCAGAACCGGCGACCATGTCGTGACGCCGGGGGCAGTGCGTTTTGCTCTGCCCATATCGCCGGCAAGCTTGATGGGCGCGATCGCAATCGTTGTCTTGCTGGGCTACATGGTCTGGCCTTCCGGCGCGCCGGACGTTGCCCCGGAGAGCAGCGCCGAGGCCAAGCCGCAGACCGAGGGCGGTCCAACGCCGGCACCAGCTTCGTCGCCGTCCACCTCCGGTCAGCCCACCCAAAAGCAAGCGGACTTGGCGCCGCCCCAGCCATCGCCGAGTGAGCCGCCGGCTGCCGAGACCGACGTCGCCCAGAAATCACTGACGTCGACCGAGCGCGAAACCATAAATCAGGGCTACGCCGGACTCTTGGAGTTCTTCCAAAGCGACAAGAAGATCGACACGAGCTCGTTCCAAACTCTCCCGTGGTCACCGGCCACCATGGAGTGGATCGCGACAAACGTTCCGGCCGAAATAGATCCGGACGTAAAGGCCGCCGCCGACAAGGGTCACTGGAGCGAGGACGCCATCGAGGTGGCGATGGTGATCGGCGGCTACAAAAGTGCGCAAACGAACGACATTCCTCACGCCGTCCGGCAGCTCGAGGCGGCGATCCGATTGGGCAACCCGGTGGCGGCGCACTACCTGGGCACCATGCACGTCACCTATCAGCATCCGCTGCTCCGCGCCGATGACGGCGTGCAATGGTTCAAGCTTTCGGCCGACCGCGGCGTTGCCAACGCGGCCTATCGGGTCGCGCAGTTCTACCGCGACGCCGGCAATGGCGCCGAGCAGCAGGAGATGGCCGCGCGCTATTTTCGCCTGGCCGTAGAGCACAGCGATCCCGACGCAGCCGAGACGGCGGTGGACGCACGCCGCGGCAACCGCAAGGCGGTCCGTCAACTCGCCAGATTCTCCGTCGACCCGAAAGAGGCGCTCGTGCCGAGCACGGCGGTCTACAACATGCGCGGCTCGTTCGATTTGACGCGAACGGCCGATATCCTTTTCGACCGCGCGCGAACGGGCGATGCGACGGCGCTCGTCGGGCTCTTCTTCATGGCGCGCGACAACGAGGTGTTTTCGATGTCGTTGCCGGCGCAGGCGCAGATACTGCGTGCCGCTGCGCGCCGCACCAACCGCTTGGCTTCACTCAACCTCGCAGAGTATCTCCTCACTGCGGAGCCCGGCACCCAGAACATCAGCGAAGCTGCCTTCTGGTTCGCTACGGCGGCAGCCATGAGCGATTTCGGCAGCAGTAACTTGAAGCAGGCCGCGGCGAGGTATGCCGAAGCCGTGAGCAAGCTTCCGGCGGACCAGGCGACTACCATCAACGCTCTCGTCAAGCGTATCGCGCCGGAAACTTTGACCGGGCATTGAGTAAGGCACCGCATGGCGGATCTCGCAACACCAGCCGATCCGCCTGAGCCTCCGCCAAGGCCCAGCGACCAAATCGGGGCCGAACAGGTTGCCGCCTTGTTCCGCAACGTGGACTTCGGCGTCACCGGGGCGACCGTCGGCGCGGTCGTTTTGAGCGCAAGCCTGTACCGGCTCGGGAGCGTTGACGCTTTGACCGGGATCGCGTGGAGCGGATATATCGCCACCTGCGCAGCCGCCCACTTGCTGCTGCGCCGCATCTATAACCGCGCGAAGCCGGGCGTCTCCGAGTGGCGCCAGTGGGCCTATTGGTTCACCGGCATCGCTCTGGCGGAAGGTATTGTTTGGGGGTGGGCTCCGTTCGGACTGGGACAGGCGGGCAGTTTCGAAGTTGTGATGCTGATCATGGTGGTCGTCTTCGGTGTTTCGGCGGGCGCAGTTGCTGCCTTCAGCCCATACCTTCCCGCCTTCTTCGCGATCTTTCTTCCGGCGACCCTTCCCTATGCATTCGCCAGCCTCGGCTCCGGCGCACCACTTGTCCAGACCGGCTCACTCCTCATGTTCGTCTTCATTGCGGCTGTGAGCATGCTGAGCGTCGAAACGAACCGCACGTTCAGAGAGAACGTGAGCCTGCGGATTGCTACGGAGCATATGGCGGCGGAGCTGCGGCGTCAGAAGGAGATCGCTGAACAGGCGAGCCTTTCCAAGTCGACGTTTCTCGCCGCGGCAAGTCACGATCTACGCCAGCCGGTGCATGCGCTCGGACTGTTCGTCGGCGCGTTGCGGGCCGTCTCCATACCCCTCGAGGGCCAACGGCTGATCGAGCAGATCGAAGCGTCTCTCACTGCCATGGATGGGCTCTTCTCGGCTCTTCTCGACATCTCACGCTTGGATGCTGGCATCGTCGAGGTGCAACGGCGTCCATTTGAGATCGCGCCTTTCCTCGCTCGCATCTGCCGCGACAACAGGCAAGAAGCCGAGGCCAAAGGGCTCTCGCTGACTTTGGCGCGGAGCAGTTTTGTCGTCGATTCAGATCCCGTCCTGCTGGAACGGATCGTCCGCAATCTCATCTCCAATGCGGTCCGCTATACGGAACGCGGGGGCATCGTCGTCGGCTGCCGGAGACTTGGCTCGCATATTTCGATTCAGGTATGGGACACCGGCCCCGGCATCCCGCCGGATCAACAGGAGCGCGTATTCCAGGAGTACTATCAGATCGGCAATCCCGAGCGCGATCGTGCCAAGGGCCTCGGACTGGGTCTGGCTATCGTGCGGCGGCTGACAATTCTCCTCAACTGCCCGCTGACACTCCGCTCCGAACCCGGCAGTGGCTCTTGTTTCGCGGTTGCCGTTCCCATTGCCACGCGCAACAGCGCTTTGCCTTCGTCAAGCGAAGGAGCCGGCTCGCTCGCGACCGGTCTCGTCCTGGTCATCGACGATGAAATGGCCATTCGTGAAGCGATGGCCAGCCTGCTCAGTGGATGGGGCCACGAGGTCATCACCGCCGGCTCGGGCGACGAGGCAATGCAACGCCTCGCCTCGTGCTCGGAGAGGCCGGAATTGATCATCAGCGATCTGCGCCTGCGCGACAACGAAAACGGAATAGAGGTCATCGAGCGGTTGCGCTCGGAGTACAACGAGACGATACCCGCCATGCTGATCACCGGCGACACCGCGCCTCAACGCCTGATCGAAGCGCAAGAGAGCGGACTTCTGCTCCTTCACAAGCCGGTGCCGAACAGCAAACTACGCGCGGCGATCGCCAACCTCGTCAGAATGGCCGAGGCGGACCGGGCAGGAGGGGCGCCGGTTGCCGAGAGCTAACCAGATTCTGGCCAGGTGGGCTGACCGTTGCCTTTGGTGGTTGCTGCCCCACCGCGCGCAAATTGCCGATCAGCCCAGCCTTTAATCTGGGGTGACCCCGACGATGTACGCGACGTCGAGCTGGGAAATGACCCCGTAGGTGATCAGGAGCGCCAGGATCCACAAGACCGCCAAGACGACCGAAAGGGACAGCATGTACTTCAGCGCCTGATCGCTTGGTGTTTTCATCATCGGCGGAAGGCCGCGGAGAAGAAGATACATGCCCCACAACGCGCCGACGAAAAGCGTGATGGTGAGCGGCGGCATGACTTTCATGAAGGTGAACTGCCAAGCCGGGCCGAAAGCTCCCACGAGCCAGCCTGGTGTGCTGGCGTAGGCAGCCGTCCTCACGGCCTGGGTATAGTCCGGGCGTCCGCCGAAGAATCGCGCCAAGGTATTGATGGCAACACCTGACACGAAGGGCATGGCGATTGCCTCTGCGAACAGAGGCAGTGCCAGCGCCGGCATCTCCCCAAGCAGGGGCACACGCGGGCTCGTGCCTTCCAATGGGACTCCCAAGACAAAAGCGCGGAGGCAATTCGCGAGGACCATGAGTAGGGCGAGTGGAACGATCCAGCTGGTCGTCAAGGTCTTGAGCGTTTCAGGCTCTTGCGCAAGGCGAGCAAACTCGCTTGTCGGCGTGAGTAAGAGCCGCTTCACGCGGCCCACGAACTCCATCGCGGCTTTTTTCCTGTCTGGTCCCCAGATCGCATCGGCCATGAATTTTGCTCCGTCTACTTTGAGCGCCTCAAATGAGGCCCGCCTCGCGGGCAACCGCGGCGGCCTGCGTTCTGTTGACGACATTCAATGCCTTGAAGATCGCCGTGATGTGCGCCTTGACGGTTTTCTCCGAGAGATCGAGTTCGAAGGCGATCGTCTTGTTCGGCTGTCCGTCGCTTAAGCGTTTCAGCACTTCGATCTGGCGCTCGGTCAGGATCGGGCTTCCATCTCCACTGCGCCGGTGCAGCGGGGCCTGACGCGCGTTGCCCATTTCGTTCAAGATCAGCGGGGGCACGTAGAGATCGCCTGCCAACACCAGGTTGATCGCCGAGATGAGCGTATGGTGGCTTGCCGATTTCGGCACATATCCGAGCGCTCCCTGCGCCAGCGCCTTGCGAGCATCCTGCGGATCCTCCGAGGATGACAGAACGATCACCGGGAGGTCCGGTCGCGCGCGGCCAAATTCGGCGAGCGCCGAAAGCCCGCCCATACCCGGCATGAGAAGGTCGAGCACGACGATATCAAGATCAGAGTGTTCTTCGACCAGCCGAAGCGCCGCTGGTGCGTCGCCAGCCTCCAGAATTTCAGTGTCCGGCCCGAGGTGGCGCAGCAATGCAACGAGCCCCTCTCGCAGGACAGGATGGTCGTCGACAATCAGCAGCTTCATGGCGCGACTATCGTTCCGTTGGCGAGAAGCTGACAAGAGGCAAGAGGTCTTTGCACGGGCCTTCGCGGTCTTAGGACCGTCTTGCGACGTGCATCCTATTTACGCGCCCCTGGAGGGCTGGCCACAATGTTATGTGGAGCTCAGGCGCGATAGGCCACCAGGCCGTAAAGGCGGAAACGCTCAATCGGCAAAACGCTCTTTTAAGCAATTCGCAAAGGACATTGATACGGAGATCGGAATGGGTGGGCGGCAATGGTGATTGAAGTCAAATGCATCGCTCGGCAAGGCAATTGTTCACGCTGGGCTCTCCTTGCGGCTGCCGCCCTACTAGCCGGCGCCGTCAGTGCAAGAGATATGACTATGCCCGCCGAGCTACGTGGCATCTGGGCTTCAGACTCCCTCGGCCCTTGCAACCTGGTTGTAACGACAGATGGCTTTGAAGGCTCCTCCGACGGCGAGGGTTACCACTGCGAACTTCAGCAGGAGCTCGAAGTCTTAGAAGGCGGTGGCCACAAAGGCAGGTTCAAATGCCAGGGAGAATGGGGTGAAGCCGAGCTGACGTCAGTAATCACATTGGCAACGACGGGCTTGAAGCTGACCTTTCAAAACAGCGCCAATGACGAGAAAATGGCTGTCACCGAGCACGAGGTCTACTTCAGGTGCGGTTAGCCCGGGGGCACTTCTCCTTCGGGTCGGTAGGCCGACACAAAGTAATCGAGGCCCGAGCGGTTGGAGCCGCAACGGGCCCCTGATCGATCAACCTGTTCAAGCAGGAGACCAACCATGCGGCGATTCTCGCGCCGCGCGTTGTCCAGTTAATTTTTCCAACGAAAGCTCCGTCAACGACTTAAGGCAAGCGAGAAGGAAGTCGTCCGCCTCGTACCCGGCGGCCTTGGGAATCTGACTGCCAACTAGACGTGACCAGCTTCGCAAGCTGCAAATCAAGGTGGTTGCGTGCCCGCGCAACCAACGACCCCGTTAGCAGCGTTCGGCGTGCTAGCGCCTCTGCGGCGGTGCCGGCGACGCGGCCGGCCTCAAAGCTCCAGCACGACAAAGAAGCCGGAAAATCCGGGGCCGAATGCGGCTGCCAGGTAGCGGCCGTGCACGCCATCGGTGAGCGCCTGCTTGAGCACGAAGATTGCCGTCGCCGATGACATGTTGCCGTAGTTTTTGAGCACGTGCCACGAGTAGCGGATTCGCTCGCGCGACAATCCCAGCGCATCCTCGACAGTCTGCAGGATCTTGCTGCCGCCCGGGTGCAGCAGCAGGCCGTCGAAGTCCTGCAGCGACAGCCCTGCACGAGCAAGGAACGGAAACAGAGCCTCGCCCAAGCGTTCGCGCATCAAGGCCGGCAGGTCGGGGCTGAGCACGATGCCGAAGCCGTCGTTCTTGATGTCCCAGCCCATGATGTGCTCGGTCTTCGACCAGAAGTATTCGCCGATTGGGCCGACGGTAGCGCACGCCGGGGCGCCATCGCCGCCCCGGTCACCGCCCGAGCTGCGCAGCACGACGGCGGCGGCTCCGTCGCCAAACAGCGCCGCGGCGACGAACATGGTGAGGCTCGGATCGTCGAGGCGCAGGCAGAGCGAGCACAGATCGACGGTGAGAAACAGAACGTTGGAGCCGGGGCGCGCCTGCGCCATGCGCGTCGCGCGGGCGAGCCCGCCGACACCGCCGCCGCAGCCCAGGCCGAAGATCGGCAACCGTTCGACGTCCGGGCGGAAGGCGAGGCGGTTCATGAGGCGCGCGTCGAGACTCGGGATAGCAAGCCCGGTGACGGTATTGGTGACGATGGTGTCGATGTCGCGCAAGGTGAGACCGGCCTCGGCCACCGCTTGCGTCGCCGCCCGCTCCAGCAGATCGAGCGCGTGACGCTGGTAGGACCGCGTCCGATCCTCCCAGGTATGCGGCTGCAGGTACCATTCCTTCGGCTCGACCGAGTAGCGCCGCTCGATGCCGGTGTTTTTGTAGAGGGAGTCGAGGCGTGCATATTGCGGGAATATCTTCTGCGCCCGCTCGGCGACTTCCTCCTGACCGGTGACGTGCGCCGGCACCGCCGTAGCGACGGAGGCGATCTGCACATTGACTGTTAGCGCGGAGAGGTCACCCGCGGCGCGAAGATCGGCGTGTATGTTCATGTGTCGGCGATCCGGTTGCATGCACACGCCGTATGCGTCGCATCGGCGATGCTAGACCGCGCGCTTGGCGCCCGGCCAAAGGAGATGGGCCATAGGGTGTAGCTGCGGTTGCGCCACTCCGCACAATTGTGTGCGTTCACTGAGTATCGCGCCGATGCATGCCCTCAGCGCGAGGGATGGAACAGCCCGCGGCGACCTTCCACCCAAATGACAACCGCGAGGCACAGGCTGCTGAGCCCGAAGAAGCCAAGTGCCAGCGGCAGCACGGTGCCATCGAACATATGACCGACGGAACCGCCGGCCAGGGCGCCGATGGCCGTCGACACAAAGCCGATGACCGACGAGGCCATGCCGGCGTTGTCGCCTTGCGGCTCCATCGCCATGGCATTGAAGTTCGGGGCGATGAGCCCGAACAGATAGAAGAGCGGCGCCATCACGCCCATGAACAGCCAGAAGCCGGCACCGCCCAGCAGCGCCGCCACGACCAGCACCGCCGACAGCGCGATGAAGAGCGCCAGAGAAACGTGCGAAAGCCGGCGCATGCCCAGTCGCTCGACCAGCAAGGCGTTGGTCAGCGACGAGGCCGCGATCATCAACGCCGTCGCCCCGAAGGCGAGCGGAAAGAGGGCGCCGAGGTCGAAGACATCGACGAACACCTGTTGCGCACTGCTCACGTAGCTAAGCACGGTTCCGAAGATGAGACCGCCGCTCACCGCATAGCCGATCGTTTGCCGCGTCTCCAAGGCGAGCCGCAGCGACGCCCGCAAGGACAGCGGCTCAGCCGCGCCGGCTCGCTTCGTCTCCGGCAGGCGCAGGCCGGCCCACACGGCGATGATGATGCCGGCCACGAGCAACAGATCGAACATCAGCCGCCAGGTGCCGACGAACAGCAGGCCCTGGCCCATGGATGGGGCGAGCACCGGAATGATGATGAACACGGCCATGGCGAACGACATCACGCGTGCCATCTCGCGCCCGCTGTAGCGATCGCGCACGACGGCGAAGGCGATGACCCGCGGTGCGGCGGCGCCGATGCCCTGCATTGTGCGCGCCGCAAGCAGCATCGTGAAGTCCGTGGACAGCGTCGCTGCGAGAGAGCCGAGGATGAAGATCGCCATTCCCGCCATGAGCACCGGCTTGCGGCCGTAGCGATCCGACAGGCGTCCGTAGACGAGCTGGCCCGCCGCGAAGCCGGCCATGTAGCTGATGATGACGATCTGCCGGTTGTTGGCGTCGGCCACACCCAGCGCCTCGCCGATGGCTGGCAGCGCCGGCAGCATGATGTCGATCGACAGCGCCGTCAGCGCCATCATCATGGCGACGAGACCGACGAACTCGGCGGTCGACATCGGCATATCTGTGTTGGCGGCGGCGGCGAGGCGCGGCTCGCGCACGGGGGCGTTCATGATCGCGTTGCTTCTTCTTGGGCAATGGCCGGGGGGTCGGGAACGGGATGGCCCCAGTAGGCGCCGTGTCCGGCCGAATCGTGGCGCCGCCCGGCGAAACGCTTTCCTAGCGCGGATGTGCCTCGCTGACGCCGATTTTCCCGCGTCAGTTGCCATCGCCAATTCCGTTAACGCCGGGGTGGCCCGATATGCACGGCAAAGGCGAGGCGCAGGGATGCAACACGTTGGCGGATATGCGGCGCCGACGGCAAATCGTCCGCGCACGCCCCGGGCTGCTGCGGTATAGCAATCAGCGTTGCCAATCATGAAGATTCGGAGCCGTCAGGCCGTGCAAAAACGCATTCCCAGCGCCCATTGCCTCCCGCGATTCGCCGCCCGCACGTTCACCGCTTTTGGCGTCGTCGTCCTCATCGCCATGGGGCTCACCGCCAGCGCGCAGCCGGCTGCCGCCCAACAGGGTTTCGGCAATTTCTTCAGCTACCAGGGGCCGCCCAAGAAGCGCGTCGTGCGCAAGCGTCGCACACCGGCGGCCGAGGCATCATCCGACACGGCGCAGACGACTCCGGAGGGCGCCAAGAAGGCCCCCACCGAGAAGGCAGCTTCTGAGAAGACCGGCCCCAAGGGCGCCGTCTACGCGATCGTGTCGTTGCCCGACCAGCACATGAACGTCTATGATGCCACCGGGCGCATCGCCTCTACACGGGTTTCCACGGGCCAGTCGGGCTTCCGCACGCCGCCCGGCATCTACAGCGTGATCGGCAAGAGCCGCTATCACCGCTCCAACATCTACAGCGGCGCGCCCATGCCGTGGATGCAGCGCATCACCTGGTCGGGCATCGCCATGCACGCCGGCGTCGTACCGGGCTATCCCGCCTCGCACGGTTGCATCCGCCTGCCGTATTCGTTCGCGCCTGTCATGTTCAATCTGACGAAGATGGGCGCGCGCGTCGTCGTTGCCTCGCGCGATACCGCGCCGGTCGACTTCGCCCACGACTTCCTCCCTCTGCCGAAGATGCGGCCTGCGCCCACCGGCACCCAACAGGCGGCAGGCGAGACGCCCGTCAAGGTCGCCAGCGTGGGTTCCGAAATGACTACAGCGGCGGTGCCGGACAACACCACTCCGACGCTGCTCAATCCCATCGCCTATGCCGGGGTGCTAAAAGACAAGGCGCTGGCCGACAAGACCGTCGCCGATCAGGCTGCCAAGGATGCGCTCGCTGCTGCCCAGGCCGCCGGCGCCGAAGCGCGTCAGGCCGTAGATGACGTCCGCGCTGGCGAGGCGGCTGTCGCCGGAGCGGAGGCGCAGATCGCCGCTATCAATGCGCGCATGGCTGCGCCGATGGCGCAACCGGTCGCCGCGACGCCTGCCACCACGGGTGCAACCCCGAGCGAATCCGAAAAAGCCGCAGCGCAGGCCGAGCTGAACAGTGCCCGCGCCGCACTTGCTGAAGCACGCGCCCGTGAATCGGCGAAGACCCCGGCCGCCTTTGCCGCTGTCGAAGCCTGGAAGCGCGCGGCCTCTGCCGCGAGCGACGCCGCTAATCTCGTCGACGAGGCCGATCGCCGGGCCTCCCAGGTATCGGTTTTCATTTCACGCAAGGAAGGCCGCATCTTCATCCGCCAGAACTGGAAAGAGGTCTGGGAGGCGCCGGTGACCTTCCGTGACCCTGACCGGCCGCTCGGCACGCACATCTACACGGCGACCGACGCGGCAGCGGACGGCTCCGCCGTAAAGTGGACCGCCATCTCCATCCCGGCCGAGGGCCAGCCGCCCAAGGAAGCTGCTGCGCTCGGCAAGGATAAACACGCCTCGGCTCGGGTTGCCGACCCACTGCCTCCCGAGACGGCCGCCGGCGCCCTTGACCGCATCGAGCTGCCGGAAGGCGCGCGCGAGCGCATCGCCGAGCTACTGTGGACCGGTGGCTCGCTGATCGTCTCCGACAATCCGCGCAGCTACGAGATGGGCGAATACACCGACTTCATCGTTCTGACCCGCTAGCGGACCCGATCACGGCGCATCGGTCGTGTTGCACCGGCCTCGCTTTGCGGTCGGTTATGGCTTGGTTAGTCGGTTCGCGAAGTTTTTAACGGATCGGACTAACCCCCCGTTAGAGCTTGAGCGCCTACTCTCGTACGCTCATTAACAGCGCATGGGCTGGTTGTGCCGCCATTCAGCAAACTGAACCGCGCAAGATTTGCGGCCGCGAGCGAATTGCTGCGCGAGCCCGAGCCCGCGCGACCGCCGGACGTCAGCATGCCGATGCTGGAAGCGCTCGTCTGCGAGGTGCATTCCGCCGCCCTGCTGACGGCCGCCATCGCCAGCGCCGTCAACGCCTTCGGCCGGCAGGGGTCGGTGCGCAGCGCCGACGGCTTGCGGCCCTACATCCCCGGCGAGCCCGCGATCGTATCGGTCCTGCGCAACGGGATGCTGGAGACGGACTTCAACGAGCATACGATTCGTCTCGTCATCCAGTTCTTCGACGATCTCGCCCCGGCGCGCATCGCGCTCGACCGCTACTTTGCCGAAGCCAACCACATCGGCGAGGACCGAGCCGCCACCTTGCATCTACTCTCGGTGTCCACCACTTGGCGGCGCGCCTGCCAGGACGCGCTGCTCGCCGTGCGCCAACTGCAGACCGAGCTTTCACGGCTACCCGCGCAGTACACGAGCAACTCCAAGCTGCTCAACAACCTGCTGCAGGAAGCCATCATGGGAGGCTCGCCCTGCCTGGATGCCGACGGCCAGATCGCCCTGCCCGATCTGCCGCAACGGCGCCAATCGGCGCGGCGCACCGTCTGTCAACCTTGCCAGCTCACCTATAATCGGGCGACCTCGCAGGCCTTCGTGCGCGACGTCTCCCCCGGCGGCTTCGGCCTCGAGCGCGTACCGCAGCTCGTGCCCAAGACGCAGGTGGAGATCGAGATGCCGAGCGGACGCCGTTTCTCCGGCGTCGTCGCCTGGTGCAGTGGCTCTTCCGCCGGCATCCGCTTCGCCCGCCCCCTGCTGCCGAACGACCCTCTGCTTTCAGGCTGACGCGCTTTCTGACGCGCACCCCAAGCCTAGGATTTGCCGCGCGTTTCCGCCTGTGGCACCTTCTTTCCCAAGCTTCCGGGCACCAACGATAAAGACGCAAGCCCGCAGGAGCGGAGGAAACGACCGTGGCGTCCCACTCGACGCGCAGCAATTGCGGCATCCGCGTTGCAGCGAGCCCGCTCGCGGCAACGCGCGAGGCGGTGGCTGAGATCGGGGCCGAGCTCGACGGCGGCAGTGGCCTGCAGCACATCGTCGTCTTCTTCGGCATCGATCACGACGCGGCGACGCTCGTGCAGGCGCTGAGCGCGACCTTCGCCGGCATTCCGGTTTCGGGATGCTCGACGGCGGGCGAGATCGGCCCGTCCGGTATGATGCAAGGTGCCCTCGTCGCCATCGGCTTCCCGCGCGACGGCTTCCGCGTGCACAGCGAGCTCATTACCGACATCGACCGCTCCGGTGTCGAGCACGCGACCGACGCCGTGCGGCGCCTCAAGGCGCGCGTGTCGGCCAAGACGGAGCGTCGCCTGCCGGCGAGCGACATGTTCGCGCTGCTGCTCGTCGACGGCCTGTCCAACGCCGAAGAGAACATCGTCGCGGCTATCCACTGGGAGATCGACGACATCGAGCTCATCGGCGGCTCGGCGGGAGACGGCGCCTGCTTCAAGCGCACGGTGATGATTCACAACGGCGCCATTGCGCACCGCGCCGCCATTCTGATGATGATCGAGAGCGACTATCCGTTCCGCGTCTTCAAGACACAGAACTTCGAGCCGACCGGCATCAAGCTCGTCGTCACGGCAGCCGACACGGAGAACCGCATCGTCCACGAGCTCAATGCCGAGCCGGCGGCGCGCGAGTACGCGGCGGCCATCGGCCTGCTTCCCGACGATCTCGGCCCGTTCAGCTTCGCCTCCTACCCGCTGGTGGTGAAAGTCGGCGGCGACTACTACTGCCGCTCGATCCGCAATATGAACCCCGACGGCAGCCTGTCGTTTTTCTGCGCCATCGACGAAGGTCTAGTATTCACCGTCGCCCGCCCGCGCGACATTCTCAGCGCCACCGAACATACACTGGAGGAGCTCGACACGGCGCTCGGCGGCATCGATCTGGTTGTCGGCTTCGACTGCATCCTGCGGCGCCTTGACGCCGAGACGCGGCAAATCCGCCATCAGTTGTCCGAGCTCTACAGGAAGTATTCGGTGGCCGGATTCCACACCTACGGTGAGCAGTACAACGCCATGCACCTCAATCAGACGCTCACCGGCATCGCCTTTGGGCAGCGGACGACGGAGGCATAACGAGTGGACTCGTTGTTCGACCTGCACCCGCTAGGCGACGAGCCCGAGGCTCTCGAGCGCCGCATCCGCAAGCTGCAGAAGATAAATGCGGCGCTGATGCAGCGGGTCGAGCGATCGATGGACGCGCAGGCGAACGCCTACTCTCTGTTCCAGACCGCCATCACTCTCGAGGGGCAGGTGCGCCTGCGGACCGAGGAGGTGACCAACGCGCTCGCCCGGCTGGAGCGCACCAACGACGAGCTTTCCACGGCGCGCGATGCGTCCGAGCGCGCCAATCGCTTCAAGACCCGTTTCTTCACCGCCGTCGGCCACGACCTGCTGCAGCCCTTGCACGCCGCGCGACTGTCGGCGAGTGCGCTGGTCGAGCCCAACGGCAGCGAGCACCAGCGCCGCATCGCCGAGCGCATCGAGCATGCTTTGACGACGATCGAGGAGCTGCTCAAATCCATCCTCGATATCTCCAAGCTGGAGGCCGGGGTCGTCACGCCGGCCATGCGGCCCGTGGCGCTCGACGACCACTTCGCCTCCATCGCTCTCGACATCGAACCGCAGGCGCGCGCCAAGGGGCTGTCGCTCACGTGGCGCCACACCGATCTCTCCGTCGTCTCCGACCCGCTGATGCTTCGCCGCATCCTGCAGAACCTGCTGGTCAACGCGGTGCAGTACACCGACAAGGGCGGCATTCGCCTGCTGGCGCGCCGGCGTGGGGAGAACGTGCGCATCGAGGTTTGGGACACCGGGCCCGGTATCGGCGAAGCCGACCGGGAAATGATCTTCGAGGAGTTCCAGCGGGGATCGGCGACCGATCGTCCAGCCATCGGCGGCTTCGGCCTCGGTTTGTCGATCGTGCAGCGCATGGCCGAGGCACTGGGCCACCCGATCGATCTGTGCTCGCGCCTGGGCCACGGAACCCGCTTCTCTCTCACCGCGCCCTGGGTGGAGAACAGCGGCGTGCCGACGGCCGCGGCGGCACCCACGGTGCTCAACTTCAACGTCTCGGCGCTCACGGCGGCCTCGGTCGCCGTCATCGACAACGACCCGACGGTCATCGATGCAATGCAGGGGCTGCTCGAACGCTGGGATTGCGACGTTCGCTGCGCCCGCAGTCTCGCCGGCCTCGTCGCGCGGACCGGCACCGACAGCTTCCGCCCCGACATCATCCTCGCCGACTACCACCTCGACGATGGATGCAACGGCCTCGATGCCGTGCATGCGGTGCGCATCGCCTTGGGCGCGGCGATACCTGCCGTCATCATCACCGCCGATCGCAGCCCGGCAATCGCCGAAGCAGCGCAGGAAATGGATTGCGAGATACTGCTGAAGCCGGCGAAGCCGGCTGAGCTACGGGCGCTGATGCTGCACCTCCTCGCCCGTGCAGCACAGTCCGTGTCGGGCTAATCGCCGCGCTGATCGCCGAGGATAGAGTCGAAGTCGATCTTGGCCGCCTCGATCACCGCTTGCGTGCGGGACGCCACCTTCAGCTTGCGCAAGATCTCCGACACGTGCGCTTTCACCGTCGTCTCGCCGACGCCGAGGTCAAAGGCGATCTGCTTGTTGAGCAGTCCCTGGCGCAGCATGTGCAGCACGCGCACCTGCTGTGGCGTCAGCGTGGCGATGCGCGAGGCGAGGTCCGAGGCACCCGAGGCGCCGGGCGCCGCCGGCGGCTGATAGCCCTTCGGCAGCACCACCGAACCGGACATGACATCCTCCAGCGCGCGACCGAGATCGGCGCCCCGCGACGACTTGGAAATAAATCCTGCGGCCCCGCACCGCATCACCTGGTGGATAATGCGCGGATCCTCGAGCGCGGAGACGATGACGACGGGCAGTTTCGGATATCGGGTGCGCAGCTCGATGACGCCCTCCAGGCCACGCGTGCCGGGCATCGACAGGTCGAGTAGGACGAGGTCGAACGGGCCCTGCTTGTCGAGGATCGTACGCGCGGCATCGATCGAGGCGGCCTTGGAAACCGAGGCGTTGGGGAACGTGCCCTGGATCACCAGCTCCAGGGCCTCGATGAAAAGCGGATGGTCGTCGACGATCAGGATGCCGGTCGGCAAAAGCATCTCCTCGTACGGGATGTTGGTCGGCCTGCGCCGAATTCACCACGCCCGCCCATGATAAGCGATGTGTTCGCCCAAAACTGGCTAAAAATTGCTGCTGGCGCCTCCGGATGCGTTTCCGTCCGCCACCTCGAGTTGCAGCTTCATATCCGCGGTGGCGACCTCGAAACTCTCCCTCACGTATGATCCTTGACCCGACCCAGCTTCCGCGCAATCTGCGCCCAGCCGGTCGGCGAGCAACGAAGGACGAAACCGCGCCGATGGCCGGAGCAATCACCAACTCTCTGCGGCTGGCCAAGGCCGGGGTCGTGCTGGCGCAGCACGGCGTCCGCTTCGTGCCGCCCGGCACGCCGGTGCCGCTGCCGCTACGGCTCGCCCGCATGGCTACGGCTCCCATCCGCCTGCTGGCCGCGCCTTTCCGCGCCGGCGAGCCGCCCGAGGCCCGCCTCTCCGGCGCGCTCACCAGCCTCGGCCCCAGCTACATCAAGCTCGGCCAGTTCCTGGCCACCCGCGCCGACGTGATCGGCCCCGACCTCGCCGGCGAGCTGGCGCTCTTACAGGACAACCTGCCGCCATTCTCCATGGCCGAGGCGCGCCGCGCCGTCGAGGAGGCGCTCGGCGGCAAGCTCGAGGATCATTTCGCCGAGTTCGGGCCGGCCGTTGCCGCCGCCTCGATCGCCCAGGTGCACAAGGCGGCCGTCATCGACGCCGACGGCCAGCGGCGCGAGGTCGCCGTGAAGATCCTGCGCCCCGGCATCGAACGGCAGTTCCGCCGCGATCTCGATAGCTTCTACTTCGGCGCGCGCCTGATCGAGCGCCTGCATGTGCCGACGCGCCGCCTGAAGCCGGTCGCCGTGGTCGACACGCTGAGGGCCTCGACCGAGCTGGAGATGGATTTGCGCCTCGAGGCCGCGGCCATTTCCGAGATGGCGGAGAACACCGCCGGGGATGAGGAATTTCGCGTACCGGAGGTCGACTGGAAGCGGACCGCCCGCCGCGTTCTGACGGTCGAATGGATCGACGGCATTCCTCTTTCAGACCACGACCGCGTCGCCGCCGCCGACCTCGATCGCAAAGCGCTCGGCCTCACTGTGATGCGCTCGTTCCTGAAACACGCCATGCGCGACGGCTTCTTCCATGCCGACATGCACCAGGGCAACCTGTTCGTCGATCACGCCGGGCGCCTCGTTGCCGTCGACTTCGGCATCATGGGCCGTCTCGGCACGAAGGAGCAACGCTTCCTCGCCGAGATCCTCTTTGGCCTTATCACGCGCGACTACAAGCGGGCGGCGCAGGTGCATTTCTGGGCCGGCTACGTGCCGCCGCATCATCCCGTCGAGGTGTTCGCGCAGGCGCTGCGCGCCATCGGCGAGCCGATCCACGGCCGCACGGCCGAGGAGATCTCCATGGCCGACCTGCTCGGCCAGCTCTTCGCCTACACCGATGTCTTCGACATGCAGACGCGGCCCGAGCTGATCCTGCTGCAGAAGACCATGGTCGTCGTCGAAGGCGTCGCCCGCGGCCTCGACCCGAGCCTCAACATGTGGGTGGCGGCCGAGCCGGTCGCACGCAAGTGGATCGAGGACAACCTCGGCCCGATCGGTCGTTTGCGCGAAGCCGGCGAGGGCGCCTCCGCCATCGGCAAGATCATCGCCGACCTGCCGGCGCTCCTCACCCAGGGCCAGCAGACGGCCATCGCGCTGCACGACATGGCCCGCAACGGCCTGCGGCTCGATGATGAATCGGTGCGCAAACTGGCGCTGGAGGAGGCCCGCCGCACCCGCTGGGGGCGCCTTGCGCTGTGGATCGGCGCCATCAGCCTCGCCGTACTTGCCTTCACCCAGCTAAGCCTCTAGGCGTGAAGCAGTATCCGCTCGAAGCCGCGCGCCGCCAGGTCCGATGAAATTCAAAGTCGACCCGAAGAAGTTCTCGACGTTCCTGACGAGCTGCGGCCGCTTCGACCTGCTAGGCGAAACCGTCGCCTCGTTCCAGCGCTATTTCGACGTCGATCGCATCCTTATCTCGGAGGATTCGGAGAACACGGCGGCCGCCGAGCAGTTCATGCGCGACTTCCCCGTTGCCGAAGTGCGCGTCAATCTGCCGAAGCTCGGACAGATGCGCTCCATCGATGCGCACTACGCGTCGTTGTCAACGCCTTACGTCATCCACCTCGAGGACGACTGGGGCTTCACGCGCAGCCTCGACCTCGACCGCGTCACCGACTTCCTCGAGGCGCGCCCCGATATCGCCGTCGTGTGCATCGCCCATCGCATCTACGACCCGCGCTTCCAGAAGGGCGCGCGGCCGGAGCGCCATGGCGGCATCGACTACCTCGTCTGGGAGACGGATGCGCACCCCAAGTGGTTCTCCTATTCGTTCAACCCTTCCGTGGTGCGCATGGCGCTGTGGCGCGAGGTGGGGCCGTTCGCCGCGTTCGTCACCGAAGAGAACCTGAGCCTGTTCCTCAAGCAGCGCGGCATGCGCATCGCCATGGTGGTGCCCGGCATTGCCGACCACATCGGCGATGACCGCCACGCCCCCGACCCGTTCCAGCCCAAGCGCGCCAAGACGTTTTTCGAGCGCATGAAGCGCTCGATCGCCAAGCGGCTGCCGTTGGGGACGGGCGGGCGCCCAAGCTGATGGGGCGAGCTGAATGGCTCTGAGCTGCTGCATCATAGCCCACAACGAGGGCGACCGCATCGAGCGCTGCATCCGCGCCGCGCAGCCCATCGTCGATGAGATCGTCGTCGTCGATTCCGGCTCGACCGACGACACGGTGGCCAAGGCGAAATCGCTCGGCGCCAAGGTTTTCTACAACGCCTGGGACGGCTACGGCCCGCAGAAGCGCTTCGCCGAGGACTGCGCCACCCACGACTGGATTCTCAACCTCGATGCCGACGAGGTGGTGACGCCGGAGCTGGCGCGGGAAATCGCCGCCCTAATGCGGTCGCCGGCCGGTCTGCTGCCCGCCTACCGCTTCCGCCAGGTCACCGTCTATCCTGGTCACGACAAGCCGCGGCTGTGGGCCGACTTCCACAACTACGTGCGGCTCTACGATCGCCGCAAGGTGCGCTTCCGCGAGAGCCGCGTGCACGACACGGTCGACACCAAGGACTTCCCCGTCGGCCAACTGAAAGGCGCCGCGCTGCATTTCTCGTGGCGCTCGCTCAATCACGTGCGCGCCAAGCTGGAGAGCTACACCGACCTGCAGGCCAAGGAATTGAAAAAGCCGCGCTGGTACGTGCTGGCCCGCTTGCCGGTCGAATATCCGATCCTGTTCTTCCGCTATTACGTCTTGCGGCGTAACTGCACCGGCGGGGTCACGGGCTTGCGCATCGCGCATGAGGTCGCGCGCGCGCGCTGGCGCAGGCTGTTGAAGATCGCCCGCGCGCAACGGGAGACGGCCGTCTGATGGGCGCCCTCGGCAATTCGCTGGCGGAAGAACTCTCCTACCGGGCGCGCGCCGCCTGGGTGGCCGGCAAGCAGGCGCTCGGCCTGCCGCGGCGGGGCGACGCGACATTTTATGTCGACCGCTTCGATCGCGCGCTGCGCTCGGGCCGCATCGGCAGCAACTTCGCCATCCTGGCGACGGGCAAGGACGACGGCGCCGGCTCGCAGGCGCAGGCCGCCATGTCGGCACTGTGCTTCGCCAAGGCGCACGGCCTGCCGTACGTCCACCGGCCGTTCACGACCATCGCACACGCCGAGACCGATATGGCGACGTGGGTGCGCATGTGGGAGGACTATTTCAATCTCGGCGCCTTCGAGCGGCAGCTCGGAGACGACGACACGCCTGTCATCGCTCTCGATCGCTTGCCGCTGCAGCCGCGCGCAGATCCGATCATCGTCGCCGCGGAACACTATCTCCGCTACTGCAACAAGGACGGCGACGCCTGGGAGCGCGTTCTCCCGCTGCTGCGCGCCAAGTTCTGGGAGAACAAGCAGCGGCAGAAGACGCCAGAGATCCGCCTCGCCATCCACATGCGGCGCGGCGACGTGTCCGCCGCGGATAAGAAGGTCGCCAAGAATTTCACGCCCAATGCGACGTTCGTGAACACGCTGACGCGCCTCAAGGCCCTGCTCGGCAGCAAGGCACCAGCGCTGCGCATCGAGATCTTCTCGCAGGGCGACCCGCAAATGTTCGCCGACCTGGCGGCGCTCGGCGCGAGACTGCGGCTCGACGAGCCGGCCCTCGCTACTCACCGCGCCCTGGTCGAGGCGGATATTCTCGTCATGTCGAAGGGCGCCTACAGCTACACCGCCGCCGTGCTGCACGAGGGCCTGACGCTGTACGATCCGCAAAAGTACCGCCCGCTGCAGGGATGGATCGCGCGCGCGCCCGACGGCTCTTTCGACGAGGCGCTGGTCGCCCGCCGCCTGGCGCCGCTGCTCGGCCGCGGATAAAGCACGCTAGCGCCGGACGACGACGTTCTGTCCCATCTCGACGAGATTGGCGCCGGCTGCCTTGAAGTAGGCGCGCCAGAACTCCAAGAGCTTCTGCTGCGTGCCGACCTGCAGCGGGTTGCGCGCCTCTGTTCCGTCCCTGCCGAAGCCGAACACATGTACCTCCGCGCCTTTCAGGGAGGCGACCAACCCATACTTCTTCATGTGCGCGAGCAGGCGCTTGTTCTCGGCCGAGAAGAACAGGCGGCCGGGGACGTGATCGGAGTTCTCGATCATGTCCGAGAAAACATAGAGGAGATTTGGGCCGCCTGCGCGCGCGTCCTCCCTCGCAATGCTCGCCAGCGTACGGGCAATGTCGGAGCGGGCGCGCGGCGTCGCCGCCGCCAGGTGGGTCCGCAGCGATTCGACGATATCTCGCTTGGCCTTCTTGGTCTCGCTGACGATGAGGCCCTCGTTGCAGTTGAACCAACTGTCGAGCATGCCGTGCGATGCGCAACGGGGAAGGCAACGTTCAACGACACGGTGACTCGTCGCGAAGGTGTCGGTAATCGTGCGGATGACGATACGCTCACCGCCGTGGAGGATCTCGAACATCTCGCCGACGGCGCGCACGAGAAGCTCCTTGTCCTTGTCGTCATAGGCAGTAGTGGTATCGATGACGAAGACGAGATTGGCGCCCGCGGCATCGCAGTAAGCGCTGTTGGCGTTCGTTTGAGCGGAGCCGGCCGGCGCGATGGCGCACCAGCATAGCCACGCTGCAAGTGTGACTCGCCAGCACGCCCGTCGCTGCGGTTTCGGCCATCCACGCATTGCAGCTATTTTGGCTCGCGCACCGTCACGCGCGTGACGTTGGCACCCGCCTTGATCAGCGTCTCGACATCCGGCTCGGCAAAGCCCGGCGATTGATCGACATCGTCACCGGAATCCGACAGTCCGAAGTTGCTCCTCGCGCGAAGCCTCTCCAGCAGGCGATCGAGATCAGGCAAGGCAAAGCGGTCCTCAGCATCGAGGGGAATGCGGCGCGCGGTTTTCTGCGTGACGATGGCGGCGTTGGCAGCGGTGTACTTCTCATTGATGTCATCCAACTCCAGCCGGGCGTTTTCACGCGCGCGATCGCTTTTGGACTTGAACGCTCGATCCTGCCGCTCGACGGCACGTTGCGCCGAGCGGTGCTTCTCGAACGCCTTGTCGAAATGCTTGTCGGGGTCGTGCGCAAAGTAGCCGAGCAGGAACGCCGCGAGGATGCTGGTCACGTTGACGGTGACGAGAACAAGCGCCGACGTATCGCCCAGGGCCGTGGCGATGGCGCGCAAGAAGCCGCCGCTGGCGCTAACCTTGTCGCCGACGCTTGTGAAGAGGCCCTCGAGCCCGCTGCTCAATGCCGCAGCGGAGAATTCCGCGCGGCCGATGGTGAGGATGGACAAGACGCTCGTCAGCACCGCCAGGATCAACGCGGCGATGATGATGTTGGAGACGTACAGCTTGCGTTTGTGCTCGCTCCACACTTGGCGCGAAAGCTTGCCGGCGAAATGCGCCGCAATCAGCAAGAACACGGCCACCGCGAACGACACAGCCGAGGACGCGACGTTGCTGCTCTGCAGGGCGACATCGAAGAGGAATTTGTTGACGGGGGTTTCGATGACGGCGAGGCCGATCGCCAACGTGCCGAACAGCAGCAGCGAGATCGACAGCCGATTGACGGGCCGGCCGATCTGGCCGGCCAGCGCCTCATATTCCGCACTCGCCCGATTGCGTTGATCGGTGAGACTCTTCCACCTCTCGGATCCGGGACCAATGCTATGCCGAAGACGATCGATCTCGTCGTCGCGGCCGGCGAGAACGCGCTGGTAATCCTGGGCGTGCCGCACCCGCTCGCCCATCAGGCGATCGAGCTCGTTTGGCGCTGATTGCATCCCCGTCCCCATTGCAATTAATGATTGCACGCGCACATATAGTACACGCTATGCGTGTAGGGAAGGGGGCGTCACAACACAAAAACCGCCCGGGCGCGAGCCCGAGCGGTTTTTGTTGAACATTGAAAGAGGGG